>NZ_JVPL01000217.1:0-10224 GCF_001054655.1 Bacillus sp. 220_BSPC | reverse complement strand
CAGTTCGCGAAGTCAAATACGGTATATTGGAAGCTAATGGGCAAATAAGTTTATTATTAAAATCCAAGTATCAAAAACCAGACAAGCAAGATCTCAATTTTCCAGAAAGTCCAGTAGACCTCCCAACATCGTTAATTATAGATGGGGAAATTTTATGGGATAATTTACATGAACTCGGATTTGATCAACAGTGGTTAGATAACCAATTAACTACCAATGGATATGATAATGTAAAGCGTATACTTTACGCAGATTGGCGAGAGAGTGAAGGCATACATGTAAGTCCTAAATAAAATTTGTTAGGATAGGAGCACATCAATTTTCTTGGTGAATATAATGTGGATTTAAAAAAAGATGAACCAGAGAATCCGTTTTATGAATTTATCTGATAGGGTGTTTGTTATTCTTTGGTTTTCCACAATCGGGCGCAATTCTTGATGTCTTAAAGGCAGCTTTTTTGTATGCAACTATCGGGGCAGCATTCCTGTAATGAATGAAAATGAGATTTTAGCACAAAAAGACCCCTTGATATGATTAAAGTGTCCCAAAGCTTGCCAGCGAAAAGGACAACATCATCATAATCAGGAGGCCTATCATGAATTATAACCAAAACAAGAAAATCGCTCAAATTACTTCTGAAACACTTATTATCGGTGTGGATACCGCAAAATTCAAGCATCAGCCAGAGCTCAAAACTTTAGAGGATTAGAGTTTGGTTCACCCTGTTACTTCGAAAATACGAAAGAAGGATTTCGGCATTTTCTGGAATGGATCTCGCAAGTAAAAAGTGATCATGAAATGGACCAAAGCCATTGTTGGCATGGAGCCAGTACCGAATTGACCAGCGTTTGTAAAATTACCTGCTTGATTTTTCTTTTCCATCTGAAATCACGGTAGTATCCGGATAAAAAAACTTTAAATTTTTACCAATAAAATTAAAAAGCAAGGAATACCACCGTCATAATAATCGTTTGACCACGAATCATTTTCGCTCCATCTGACAGTAAAAACATACTTGTCGAATCACTTACTTCAACCATTCTTCTTGCAGGCGTTTGTACAGTCGCTTCTAAAGTATTTCCTGCTAATTAAACATAATTCCCAGTTGAAAGACAAAAATTATCTCTCTTTCAAACAAAATTTATTTCTCCCTTTTAACATTACTTTTCCAAAAGCTTGCCTAAGGGCTTAAAAATCACATCCATCAAGTGAGTAGGTCCTGGCATATCCGGAAAGAAAACGAGAAGGACGGCTAGCAGCCATCCTGCTATTGTCAATGTCACAAATGCCCGTTTTTCCTTCTTCTGATTCTTATTCATTTTTTGCCATTCATATAGCGTCATGAGAATAGCAACTACGGTTATACCGAACACAAATGCCCACCTCAATTTCCTATCACCTCTTTTTCCGGTACTCCTTGCGGTGAAGTAGACATTCCTGGTCTCCTTATATACGCTTTACTTTTGATTTCAACCTCTATTTCTGGAAATTTCTCGCCCCAATGATCCTTTACATTTGACCACTGATCTGGATATTGACGGTGAAACGCCTCTGCAAAACCCAAAATGTCTGTTTCCATCTCATTTTGAAGTTGTTCAAGCATTATTCGAATTCGTTGTTCAATTTCTTGTTCTAATTGCCTTTCAAGCTTTTTCACAATCCTTGGATTCATAAGATTTAATTTTGTTTCGTTATCCACTACATCATCTTCCGTCACAATTTTAACCGTCATTTTCCAGTTCCCGTTCTCAATTTTAGGAATTAGCTTCGTACGGGAACGAAGGAGATTGAATGAAATATGGTCTTTAGCACCTTTTGGCTTAACGGTTACGGCGGATAATTCGATTTCATTTCTTACCCATAATAATCCCCTTGTTACTTTATCGTCGATTACCCCTACCATGTTATCTTTTTTAAAAACTGCCGTTCCGTTCACACTTAAACCACCTTTCTGTCCTACCTCTATCAAAGGAAGTGCCGCCGCTCCCGCCTCGCTACTTAACATCTGCAACAAGTCTTTCACGGTTACACTCATTCCCACTTTTAAGTTTGCTAGGTCTCTTGCAAACTCTGCTGAACTTTTCTCTAAATCAGGATTATCTTTCAAAACATCTATGGCTTTACCGTCAGTGACAAATGTATATGCCCTGATTGGTGGATCTGGGGAACGTGCGAAAAAATCAATGTGCTTCTGAATCCCTTCTTTAGCTAGTTTTTCGCCTATGATGATTACCTGGTTATGTCCCCAGAAAATACGGCGGGAAAATTTTTCCTGAAGAAGTGACATGGCATCGAAAATTGTAGTACCCGTTGCTTTTTCAACGATCATCGTTTTACCTCCTCCACCTTGACCACCCCCCATTTGTCCTCCTCCCATCGCTTCAGGAATAGCTATTTGTACAGAAAGCACTATCTTATCCTCAGCTGTTTTATCAAGTCCTGCTGCCAAAACAATTCCTATGTTATTGATTTCTACTCGATCCCAGCAGCCTGCAAGCAAGAGGGTAGATGAACAAATTGAAAAAGTGAGCATTAGTTTTACTGCTTTCGTTAAAGAAATAGTATTCATCATTTTCCCCTTTCAGGCACACAGCTGATTAGTTGGGCTTTTTAGAAGTTTTTTTACACAGAACAGCAAGTAACAACAATACAATTGGTATAATCGTTTGAATGAAAATGGCATAAAAAGGCCAAGTAGTGCTCAATGAATGAGTGAGTTCCTGTAAATTCGGGGCCGACCAAATGCTGACTAGAACTAATAGGAAACCAAGCGGAAAAACGATTGGCCGGTGATCAGATAAATTTAACCATTGAGCAGTACCAATTACAATGGCATAATAGAAGACTGAAATTTTGATAAACGTACCAGAGACCCAAATCGCCATCACTATAGAGTCAAGGTGTTGGAGAAAATCGGCTAGGTTTATATACCGGGCAGCACTCATGACTGGATAAGTAAAAGTAGCTGTAATGTCCCCAAATAAAAAAAGAGAAAACAAATTGGTTACCACCATAGTAAGCATCACAGCAAACACCGAGATCATGCCCCATTTCAATCCTTTTTCTTTTTTATCTAAAAATGGGAGTAAGAAAGAGATGAGAAAGAATTCGGTAAACCAACTTGATGGAACAACAGCTCCTTTCAGAGAAGGCATAATTCCTTTCTCCATGACAGGATATAAATTCTTAGGTTCAAGATCCGGGATAAGTAATATAACGATGACTAGAAGCAATATAATAACCACCGGAACAAGAAATTCTGCACTTCTCGCTATTACTTCAAGTCCGCCGTGTACGGAAAAGGCGCAGACTAGTACCATGCTTCCAATTACAACGATCATTGGAGTTTTTGTCATAAAATTTCCAACGACAAATTCCCCGTACTCCCTTAATACAATTCCATTTGTATGTAAATAAAAGAATAGGAAAACAAACCCGGTAATTTTTCCTGGAATCCATCCTAAAATTTTCCCACTATATTGGATGACTGTCTGCCCCGGAAAGCGCCTATTCAATTGTTGTGCAATATAGACAGAGAGAAAACCGGCGAAAGAAGCCCAAATTGGCGATAACCACATGTCTTGTTTTGCGAATTTTCCCGTAATGGCCGGAACTAAGAGAATAGCCGTTGCCATAATCGTCGGATAGATTATGATGGCCATCTGCAGAGCGCTAATCCTTCCTTTCTCAATCATCTCGTATCACCTCAATACATAATAAAAGATTTGCGGTTTACATTTTACCCCTACTAGTCGGATCAGGCTTCTGCCCAGTGGATTGTCGATATTTATTGTATTCCCCTGTTAATGGAGTCCTTGGATTCAGCTTCCACCATGGGGCACGTGTAAGCACATCTTTTAAATCACTACTTTTCATCGGAGCTACTGGGCTAAGATACGGTACACCAAAAGAACGAAGCGTACATAAGTGGATGATTATTGTGATGGTCCCAAGCATTATTCCAAGCATCCCTAGTGTCCCGGCAATAAGAATCATTGGAAAACGAAGCATACGAATCGCGATTGCTGCCGGATACCGTGGAATCGTAAAAGAGGCGACGCCTGTAATCGCAACGACTATAACCATTGGTGCAGAGACAATTCCCGCGGAAACAGCAGCTTCACCTATGACAAGAGCCCCGACAATGCTTACTGCACCCCCGATCTGTTTTGGAAGTCGTAACCCTGCTTCACGCAACGCTTCAAACATGACTTCCATGATTAAAACTTCAACGAGAGCAGGAAATGGAACATGCTCTCGAGAGGCAGCCATACTAATCAAAAGGTTCGTCGGAATCATCTCATGGTGAAAGGTGATTAACGCTACATACAAGGCAGGGAGGAACAGTGAAATCACAAGGAAAAGGTAACGAAGCCATCGAATAGCCGTCCCAATCAAGAATCGTTCATAATAATCCTCACTTGATTGCAGTAAAGAATAAAAAGTTGAAGGCACAACGATAGAAAAAGGAGTGCCATCTACTAAGATGGCCACACGTCCTTCAAGAAGGTTTGAGGTAACTACATCAGGGCGCTCAGTCGCTAAAACCTGAGGGAAG
The DNA here is from genome assembly GCF_001054655.1 of Bacillus sp. 220_BSPC. Classification (NCBI taxonomy): domain Bacteria; kingdom Bacillati; phylum Bacillota; class Bacilli; order Caryophanales; family Bacillaceae; genus Bacillus; species Bacillus sp. 220_BSPC. Next base: position 5,666 of record NZ_JVPL01000217.1, on the reverse strand, counting down.
GGGGATGATGGGTTGTCTTCAATAAGCTCTTGTATCACTCCGCTTTCCAATATTCCGTCAATTTCAATTCGGCTTAGCCGGTTTTGGGTTTCTTCTATTAAAGTCCTATCTGCAATTCCTTCCATATACGCGATAACAACCTTTGTTTTGGTGTAACGACCTATCTCAATTGATTGCATTTTTAGTTCAGGACTTCTTATTTTTCTTCGAAGTAAGGAAGTGTTTACCCGTAAGGTTTCCACAAATGCTTCACGTGGTCCCCTGACGACCATTTCAGCTGATGGTTCCTCAACTGAACGTTTTTCCCATTTTGAGAGGCCTAACGAAAAGCCCGTTTTCCTCTTATCTACCAGTATCACTGGATTTCCCGAGGAGATTTCCTGTATACACTCAGAAAATGTTTTGATTTCTTTCACATTGGAAACAGATATTTTCTTTTCGATCAGACTATTAACGTTGTAGAATTCCTCCTCAGTGTTCTGCATAAGTGGAGAAAGTACATTGTCATCTATTTCTTCAATGTTTGACAAACCTTCAATGTAAAGTAGAATGGATTTATCTTTTCCACCTATGAAAAAAGGACGAAAGATAACATCAGAGCAATCTTTATATATAGAGCGGAACTTGTTTTCGTTATTAGCCAAGTTATCAAATAGCGGATCTTGTTCTTGCTTGAATTGTCCCACTGTTGGAGTTTTTTTCGCCATTTTAGATTTCAACGATTTCCGCCACAAATGATTCATCATGGTCATCCTTTCCCATCCCAATAAAAAACACCATTCTTTATAGTTTTGTTTTATGTGAGTATATTTATACCTAAACGGAGTATATCCAAATAGAGAAGTCGTGAGTAATAATTAAATGGCTTTATTCGATGAGGATATAAAAAACCTATATTTCTGAATTATTATGCTGGTATGTTACCCCAGCTTTCTCCTTAGATATTTCCGCCTAGGAAGAACCATTTCTTAATGAAATGGGTTCTTTTTTGTAACTAACTAAATGGGCTGGGTTGGAAATTAACTATGTTCGTAAAAGTACACTTTACGAAAGGATTTTAATTAATTACTTATTCTAAGAAGTGTTATGGTAACTGAACTATAAAAATAAAAAGATTTATTTGTTCATTGAACATTATTACAAAGTTACAACTGAACAAAAAAATACCACCGTTAGAAGTGGCACTCGAAAAAGGACTTTTATTTAACCATCGAAATAAATATGAGAATTTAAGTTTATGCTTAAACTGATCTTTCTATATAATGCAATAACTGGTTTATTTTTAATTTCCCAATCTTCAGTACTTATCATAGGGATATGGTATTCCCTTTCCATTTCGGTCATTAACTCAATCAATAGATGGCTTCTCATAGGCTCTTTTACTAAAAGAATAATTTCCTGATATTCTTCGTCTACTTTCGCTAATGTTTTCATACTATTGTCCCCTCCATAGTCCGTGGGAATTATACCTTTCCCTAGTATGTTTAATCTTCTCCAATCAAGCACCGCCCTAGTCTTACTAGGTCACTTGCAATGGAAGTTCGTAATGGGACATTCTCCCTGAAAAGAAGTGCTCAAATAGGAAAAAGAGGAATTGACTTCTAAGGCCAATTCTTATCGAATTATTTTTATATATATATTGGAGTTATTACCTCATTGATGACAAGACAAATTTTTGGATACGTAATGGATGGTACGATGCATATAACCAACAAAGAATGGAAAAAAATGAAGGACGAGAGTCAGGGAGATGAAGAGTTTCGGTTGCCCCTGAGCGTTTCGCCCTTCGTAGTTAATATACTCCATTTCGTAAAAGATATACGAAGATTGTAAAATGAACAAATCTCGTAGGGGCAAGGATCTAGGCGTCACTCGTTACAATCTTACAATGATCCCGATAAGTCCAATTGGATAGAATCCAGGGAAAGCGTAAAGGGAGTATTGTCCGGCATTCAATCCCTGCAACCATCATCTGAAAGGATTTTATTACTTAGGTTTGCTTCCCCAACCATCTCTCACAAAACGAACCCGAACTCCGTTTGCTGCTTTCTCGACCAGCAGTTCTGTGATTCGATTACCAATTTTGGTCGTTCCGATAGATGTATTATTCCAAATAAATGTTTTTTGGGCTGATTGTAAGGATTCGATGAGTTGTTCATACTTTGCTATTCCATTGTTAAGTACTTGAACTTGGCCGATTCGAAGCCCATGCGGTGAAATGCCGTAAAGCATCAACGATTACCGAGGCTGAATCACTATATATATCAGGTAATTTGTCAGCTATTATGAGAGGATGCCAATTTTTACCGAAGAAATTGCTTAGGATTTGATGTGCTGAGATATAGCAAGAAACCAATGATAGGCAAAATAAGTCCGATTGTTATCCAATTTAAAGCCTTGGCAGGACGAACTTCCCAGATTGCTATCCTTTGATGGAAGGGGTTCTTCGTCATTGTACGGACATGGAAGTAGACCGAAATTATGTCGATACACATGGACAAAGTGTTGTTGCTTTTGCTTTTTGCCATCTACTTTAAATTGATGCCACACTTCAAATATATTGGTTCTCTAAAGTTTCGTAGTTTTCATTATTCTGTTCGGTGACCAAAAGATCAGCTAATCTCTTGTCATGATATTAGCTGGTCTTTGTAATGAACACTTAGACGTGAAAAGAGCGTACTCCTTACTCCGAAAAAGCGCCTGATTGTGGAAGGCCAAAGAATAACAAACGCCCTATCAGATAAATTTTTAAAACGGATTCTCTGGTTCATCTTTTTTAAATCCACATTATATTCTATCAAGAAAATTGATATGCTTTTATCCTACAAATTTCATTTGGGACTTATATGTATGCCTTCACTCTCTCTCCAATCTGCGTAGAGTATACGCTTAACATTATCATATCCATTGGTAGTTAATTGGGTATCTAACCACTGTTGATCAAATCCGAGTTTATGCAAATTATCCCATAGAATTTCCCCTTCTATAATTAACGATGTTGGGAGGTCTACTGTACTTTCTGGAAGATTGAGGTCTTGCTTGTCTGGTTTCTGATACTTGGATTTTAATAATATACTTATTTGCCCATTAGCTTCCAATATACCGTATTTGACTTCGCGAACTGAAAAAACATTATTTTGTCGAAGTATACTTAATACTTGATTTACATCCAATTTGTTCTTTTTAAGTAACTTTCGATCCATGACACCATCCCGAATGATGATGTTAGGATTGCCTAATAAGAGAGAACGTGTCGATTTATTTTTTAGAGTCATATACTCTATTCCCAACATAAGAAACGTCCACAATCCGATGGCATATAAAAAGTGAAAAGTACTTACCTTATCTTCATAAATGGTATTTCCTAAAAAATCTCCAAGTACTAACACAAAAACTAAGTGAAACGGGGTTAACTGAGAGATGGATGTTCTGCCTGTTATGATAATGATAAAAAATAAGGTGACAAAGCCTACGATGGTTTTGATTGTCAGTAAACCAATACTAACTTCTTCCAAAGTTTTTTCCTCCAATTTAAATTTTACTTAGTAGTAAGATCTTGAAGTTTAGATAAAAAGGCTAGTTTTAGTATTAAAGCTCGAGTTCCTATTCCAACGATGATGTAATATATGAATGAATAACTGTATCTCCACTCAAAATATCGAACCAAGGTAGGAATGCAATGGGGTAATCCCAAAAACTATATTGTGCACCAACTACATCTAATAAGGTTGTTGTCAAGATAATTATGGTACCAAAAAACAAAATTTCTAAAATAATGTCTCGTTTAACGAGTTTAGCCCATAGAACCCAAGGCACAACTAAAAAACCGACTAGTATCCACTATTCCCAAGTTAAAAACTCATTCTTTAGCCAATCATTTAGTTCTATAAGGTACGGTTTATCTTCTAATAAACGTATTTCCTTAAGATTTTCAAATATATTATCTATTGATATCCCCCTATATTTCAATTAAAGGTAACAGATATTTTTGAATTCAAACTCTTTGAGCTGCCTTTTTAGTATTACCGTTTTTTAGTAATGAATTTCCATCGTAAATAAGAAAAAAACCCATGTTGAAAGTTCTTCTTACACGGGTTTTCGACTTTTTTCAAATGAATCAGAAATATTTTAAAAACAATGAAATTTTTTAAATCTAGATTTAAGATAGAACAATAAAAACAGGATACATCAACTTATAATAATGGAGAAAGCAGGCGAGAACCCTGTTCAACAATGCGCTCGGTCAGGGATCGTTGCAACAAGTCTTCAATTCTTAATGATACAGAATCAGTAAGATCCCTCTCGAACTGCTCTGTGAGTTCCCTTGCCACATCAGCACTGTACACGACTTGACACACTTCATAATTCAGGCGAAAACTTCTCATATCATAGTTTGCTGCGCCTACTTCTGCAATTTCCTCATCAATGATCATCAGTTTCGCATGTAACATTCCTTTATCATACTGGTAGATTTGGACCCCAGCTTCTATAAGTTCCCCGTAATAGGTACGACTTGCAAAGCCCACGATTTTTTGATCAATATGGCGAGGAACAAGTAATCTTACGCGTACACCACGAGCCACAGCTGTCTTTAATGCCATAATAATATCTGTTTCTGGTATAAAGTAGGGCGTTGTTATATCAATGGTTTTGGTCGCTTGTGTTATTAATATAAAGTAAGCTTGACGAATAACTGGTGTAGGAATTCCAGGGTTTCCTTCCAACGTATGGATGTATGCTTTTTGCAATCCTCCTGTCTTTGTTTGGGTATTGTCTGTTTTACCTTCTATAGGCCATAACTCAGATCCTAATTCGGCAGACCATCTTGAAAGATCTATGCTCCCGGTTGGATTGATTTCCTTTGATTTATATTTTGGGATTTTAGTGGGCTTTTTCGTTGCCTCAGATTTTGTTTTTGACTTTATCCGTTCTGGTACAGCGATATTCCAATGAACGTCGAAGATAGTCTGCAAGTCGCCTGTTGCTTCCCCTATAATTTGCAAATGAGTGTCCCTCCAAAATCCTACGTCTGGCTTTAATCCTGTATATTCATACCCAACGTTCATACCCCCAGTAAAGGATTCCTTTCTGTCAATCGTGACAATCTTACAATGATCCCGATAATTCCAATTGGACAAAATCCAGGGAAAGCTTAAAGGAAATATTGTCCGACATTCTATCCCTGCTTCCACCATCTGAAGAATTTTTTGACGCGGAAATTTTTTACTCCCCCAACCATCTCTAATAAAACGAACCCGCACTCCATTTACTGCTTTTTCGATCAGCAGTTCTGTGATGCGATTACCAATATGGTCATTCCGATAGATGAAATATTCCAGATCAATGGTTTTTTTGGCTTTTTGTAGGGATTCGATAAGTTGTTCATATTTTGCTATTCCATTGTTTAGTACTTGGACTTTGCCGACTCGAAGCCCGCCTACAGTAAAATACCTTAAAGCATCGGCGATTATCGATGCTGAATCACCATATGTATCAGGTAACTTATTAGACTCATTATGAGAAGAGGTCAATCTTTTACGATGAATAAGCTTGGGATTTGATATGCTAAGATATAGTAAGAAACCAATGACAGGCAAAACAAGGACGATTACTATCCAATTCAAAGCTTTGGCTGGCCGCCGAACTTCCCAAATTGCTATGAATAA
>NZ_JVPL01000216.1:0-11418 GCF_001054655.1 Bacillus sp. 220_BSPC | reverse complement strand
CAACCAGAAATATTTTCTGGATGACCTTATAATACGAACGGGTGCGTTAGCTGAAGATTGGCTGTCTTTAAGGCAGCTTTTTCTTTATGGAACTATCGGGGCAGGTTAGTGCCAAAAGAAGAGCGAACTTACATAGTATAAAGACTTACCAAAATTAACCGAGAGGACTAAATTAATGGAGAAAATAAATGAAATTATTTATGGTCTTATAAACCAAGGCATAATAAAAAATGATGATATAGACATAAAGAAATTAAAAAGTGGTACTACAAATGGAATTCTATATATTCTACATATTAACAAAATACCGAAATATGTAATTAAAATGGACAAACCTAAACTAATAGCTGCAACAGAGGCTTTTCTCCTTACTTATAAAGATGTAAATTTATGCCGGGCTTTTGTGTCACTCGTCGTAAAATATCTAAATACTAGTATCACAATGAATTAGACCCTAAAAGGGTATCATTAAGTATAGACGTGTCACTTTTGCACATCCAACTTTAAAACCCAGCTACCTTCACAAAAGAAGATTAGCTGGGTTTCGTTATTATTTACGTCCAATCATTAAGCTAGTTCATGCATTCTACAAATTCTGTGATAATGGATGTCAGATTATTAATTTCGAGAATAGTTCAATTTGAGTAAATAGCCGATGAATGAGTCTAAAATTGCCGTTTGTGACTTTCATAATACTTGTGAGCTTGAAAAAGTCTTTGATGACTTTCTTAAATCAGAACAAATGAAATCAAAGGTTAAAAACGACCCATACCACATTACAATATAGTAAAGACAACAAGAAAATAAATGGAATTAGGTAGGACGATACTTTTATACAAGTATCGTCTTTGCCATTGACTATATGGCTTCGACACTTCCAGCTAAGGGGTTCTTTATTTGTATACTCGCGTGCAATAATAAGTTACCCTTTAAATTGTGTCATTCTACAGAGCGATTCTTTAAAAAGGTCAGCTTTTCTTACTAACAGTGCTTTACTTCAATAAGAGAGTTGTTTTCATGCTATTTAGATACATCTGCTAAGATTCCACTAATACGTGTCTCAATTTCTCCACCATTCCTCCATTGAAAGTATATCACTTTAATAGGGGGTGTTTTTCCTTGTCTTATCTAACTAGGTCTCTCCACTGGAACCCCAGTGCTTTTTCTTTATAAGTAAATTGGTTCTTTCGATATGGTTAAAAACCCACTTTCACCATGTATTTGTAAACCTTTTCATATTTTGGCAAGGATAACACCTTTATTTTCCAAGATGATTGTTAAAATCCGAGAGTTCTTCGTACGGAAGGGATAAAGGTTTGACTAATTGTAAGGGCGCAACAATTTTGGTTTTTAAGAGTAAGAATTAAGTTGGATGATATATCACGAGAAATCTGTTGTATAAAAGAAATATTAACGATATAAGATCGATGGATCCGGAGAAAAGAGTCTGGCAACCTTTGTTCGATATTCTTTAGGGTATAAATTGTACTATATTGACCATCCGCAGTATAAAACCATGTCTTCTTTTGATTGCTTTCAATATAAATTATTTGATCAACAGGGATCGGACTCCAAATATCTCCTTGTTTACCAGTTATAAAAGAGAGGGGTGAATGCTTCTTAAGTGAGTACCATGGTGGCAGAATTACTGTTAGTGCCCCGTTAAATCCATCTTGTCCTTTTATGAGATAACCTACACCATAATACGGAATTCCGAATACAGAGTCATCAACCAACGTCTCAACTCGACCCTTCTGGTGGAAAACTCGTTCTGAGATGCTTCCTGAAGGGATTGGTTGTCCGGGGCGAATTTGAATGTCATGAATGCCAGCATAATAATTTATATATCTATTGCCGCTCGCAACGGCTACAGATGCTTCTTTGGGAACCCAGTCCTTAATGAATTGAAGCACTTCGTTTTTCAAGCTTCTACTCCTCTCCATATGTTTGGCATCATTATAACACCAATGTGTTATTTTTTATTTGGTTATTTGTCATTTTTTCTAACTATTTAAATTATTCAATCATAGTATAATTCTGTTTTTATCCACCGTTAACCCTTTTCATCAACATATAGAAAGCTTTGTCAGAAAATTATGACATATACAAATAAACTGTTATAAAATTACGATAAATAAACAAACTTTTGTAAAACAGTTGTTTGGAAAGGATGATGTTGGTCTATCAGTTTGGGGATGGACTACACTTTTAATCATCATTTTTAAAGCGCTTTCAAAAGATCCATCTTCGTGATATTCAGGAGAGGCCACAAACATGCAAAGCTCGCGCTTCAAGTGTTTGCCGAGAGAATTCATAAATATATCGGGATGTACGCGATGCAATTAAGAGAATTGATGCGAACATCTTTACGGCAGGTATTGGCGAAAATAGTGACGTCATCCGCTCTCGTGTTTTGGACGGTCTGGAATTTATGGGCTTATATTGGGATCCTGCCCTCAATAAAGTAAACGGCAGCGTGTCGTTCATTAGTTATCAACACTCACCGATCCAAGTGTTGGTTATACCAACAAATGAATAAATCATAATTGCCAGAGATACGGTTCGCTTAACGCTTCGTGAAAGTCACCTAGTATTATAGACAAAATAATTGCTGTTTATTTAGGGTCATTTTTTCTGTAAATGTTCAGTGTGCTCGTTTTCTATAATACTTGGAATCTAATATTTTTAATAAAGATAAAACTAAGCATGTTGATATAGGGTGTGTTGAAGGCAATGAGCGATGTATCTTAAATTTATACGAGGGGGATTATTATGTTAAAAACGAAGGGTTTAGAGGGAGTAGTCGCAACAACCTCTTCTGTCAGTTCGATTGTTGATGATATGTTAACATATAGAGGCTTTTCGATTGATGATCTAGCCCAATTTGCTGATTTTGAAGAAATTATTTATCTATTGTGGCATAACAAACTCCCTAAATTAGAACAGTTAACTGAATTTCGAAATGAATTAAATGTAAACGCTTCCCTTCCTGAAGAATTAATTGCACAATTGAAATTGTTTCCTACCAAAAATATTCATCCTATGGCGGTCTTAAGGACGTGCGTATCAACACTCGCACTGTATGACGAAGAAGCAGATGAAACCAGTGATCAAGCCAACTATCGTAAAGCTATCCGTTTACAAGCGAAAATACCGGCAATCATAGCAGCTTATGCGCGTATTTGTGAAGGGAAAGAACCGATTCCACCCATAAGCTCACTAAGTTTTGCTGCCAACTTTCTCTATATGTTAAATGGAGCAATACCCAATTCAAAGTCTGAGGAAGCGTTTAACAAAGCACTAGTTCTACACGCTGACCATGAGTTAAACGCCTCCACCTTTACAGGTCGTGTATGTGTCGCCACGTTGTCTGATATGTATTCAGGGATAACAGCTGCAATCGGTGCGTTGAAAGGACCTCTTCATGGCGGAGCTAATGAGCGTGTGATGAAAATGCTGGCAGAAATTGATGAGATAGATTATATTGAGCCCTACTTGAAACGAGCATTTATCAACAAAGAAAAAATTATGGGCTTCGGCCATCGGGTTTATAAAAATGGCGATCCTCGTGCGAAACATTTGAGAGAAATGTCACGACAATTAGCCGAAGTCACAGGTGAAGACAAGTGGTATAACATGTCAATAATGATGGAAGAAATCATTCGAAGTGAAAAGGGATTGCCGCCGAACGTTGATTTCTATTCAGCATCCGTTTATCACTGCTTAGGGATTAAACATAACCTTTTCACGCCGATTTTCGCGGTGAGCCGCGTATCAGGTTGGATCGCTCATATTTTGGAACAGTATGAGAACAATCGTTTAATTCGCCCCCGCGCTGAATATATCGGACCGAAACACCTAGAATATATTCCAATCGCGGAACGTTAAGGGTACGGGTATTCCATATTTTGCGAGAAACTAGATAACGCCGCCCATCGTTGTTGCGCAGTTTTCACAGGTAAAGAGGCACAACTGTATCTCTTTAACCTCTTGTTTGCAGACCAACCCTGTTGATGGATGACATATGCCATCTTTATAGAATCAGGATTCCCGAAAGAAATTGTAGTTGGCACGTTTCCGTTCGGCACAGGGAGTTAAATTTGTCTGTAAAGGATTTTACAAACTTTGTTATTGAAGGAACCAGATTTTTTTGTAACTCGATGTGGAATTATATACTTATCCAAAAGATAGATAAAACGCATGCAAAATATCTTAAAGTCACGAAGTGGGGTAACAAAATGACAAAAAACAGATGGTTAATAGCTTTATCTGCTATCGCTATCCACCTTTCCATTGGTGGGGCATACGCATATAGCGTATACAAGAAACCTTTAGTTGAGACTATGGGGTGGTCAGAAACTCAAGTAACTTTAGCTTTTACAATTATGATGGCACTTGCAGGAACCTCCGCAGCTTTCTTTGGGAAATTTGTTGAAAAGAATGGTCCAAGAAAATCAGCTATGGTTGCATCTGTATTATTTGGTTTAGGACAAGCCGGTTCCGGTTTGGCTGTTATGATCGATTCACTTCCACTTTACCTACTTACTTATGGATTAATAAGTGGTCTCGGTTTGGGTATAGGATACATCTCACCAGTATCCACTCTAGTCAAATGGTTCCCCGATAGAAGAGGGTTAGCGACAGGTATGGCCGTACTCGGTTTTGGAGCTGGAGCTCTTATTACAGCCCCAGTTGCAGCAAGTCTTATGGAGTCTGTTGGAATTTATTCTACTTATTATATTTTAGGTGCAGGTTATTTCATACTAATGTTTCTAGGTGCTTCTTATATTGCACCTCCAAAAGCGAACTGGATTCCTGAAGGTATGAAAAAAGATATTGAGTCAGGCAAAAAAGAAATTAAGAAAGATTTGAGACAGGTAACTGCAAAAGAAGCGGTTAGAACAAAGCATTTCTGGATGCTGTGGACAATGAAATTAATTAATACTAGTGCTGGAATTATGATGATTTCTGTGGCTTCTCCAATGGCTCAAGACGTAGTTGGCTTGTCAGTCGCTGGGGCTGCTACACTAGTAGGTATCATGGGTATCTTTAATGGTGGAGGCAGACTTGGCTGGGCAGCAGCCTCTGATTATATTGGCCGCCCAAATGTTTTCGTGATTTTCTTTATTATTCAAATCGGAGCGTTCCTTTTACTGCCAACTACAACAAATTCGTTATTGTTCCAAGGGTTTATTTTGTTAGTTGTTAGTTGTTATGGTGGAGGTTTCTCAAATCTCCCTGCATTTGCTGGAGATTTATTTGGAACAAAAGAAATTGGTGCTATCCATGGTTATCTTTTAACAACATGGTCGCTTGGAGGAGTTTGTGGACCAATGCTGGTTACCGCAATTAGAGAAAGTACAAACAGTTATATTCCAGTGTTCTATGTTTTCGCTGGATTAATTGCAATTGCTTTCGTCATTTCCATCTGGCTGCGTTTAGATATCAAAAAAATGCAAAGAGCACAACAAAAAGGAATGAATTTAAGTAAAATTTCATAATTCAGAATAGTATCTCCGGCTATTTAGTAGTTAATCTATTCGATAAAGGCATATCAATCAGCCGAGTTCCTTTTAGACAAGCTGTGTTAATGCCTTTTTTTCTTGTTATTTGATTTTTGTCCGATACTCACAGGTTCAACCTTACTTTTCAACCTGATTAAGAGACTTTTTTTGATACATATCCGTCGTGTTCCATTTGTTGAAAATGGTGAAATTGTTGGTCTTTGTGCCAAAGGTGATCTTGCAAAGGTCAACATTCATGTCAATGAAGCCGGTGAAGCAAGCAGTTTATCAGTTCCGTATGAATGGCCAATCAGAATTGATTATGCAAACGGCCCTATTTATATTGGTGAACAAGATTTATATGAAGAAGAAGAGAATGAAGATTGATATTGAAATTTACGATTGGCATAGTCGAATAGGTTCATATTTTAGTTATTAATGTATGTTAAATCGATTTTAGAGTGTTGACCAATAGGGTTAACGCTCTTTTTGTTTACAAAATTAGCTATATAGTGATGTAAGTGTATTTTTCCTTCTTGTTGAACTAACGGGTGCTTTACTTCATTACCAAGCGAATCAGTAGCTCCTTTTGTTATGCAACAAACGGTGCAGGGCAGGTTAAAGAAGGGATTTGGACTACGAATAAAAGACATTCTGTTTTCAAGAATGTCTTTTATTAATTTATTATTGTATTTTAAGTTTTTCTTTTTCAACAATATCCTTAGCAATATCTTCAATGGTTACATTTCCCAGTACCTTTTCCATAGCAAATTGAGCTGCTGACAACACAGGAGTGATCGAATCTTGAATGTTCCTGCCCACAAGGCAATCAGGGTGCGGATTTTCATGCACACTAAACAATTCTTTTTCCTGCACAACATCGACCGCCTTATAAACGTTAAGTAATGTTATATAAGAAGGTTCCTTGGCTAGTTTTGCCCCTGCAATACCAGGTTGTACTTCAATTAACCCTGCCTTTTTTAACATACCCATAATTTTTCTTATCAAGGTTGGGTTCGTGTTTACGCTCCCCGCTAAGAACTCCGATGAGCTTATTCCCTCTTTATTTAATTCAATAAGAGCTAATATATGAACACCAACGGTAAATCGGCTGCTGATGGACATATCATTCACCTACCTTTTACTTCATCGCAAAGTTTATTACACAGATTAATCATGTATTTAATTTGATTACAACGTATTATACCTTAAAATTTGAAGAAAATATAAAAGGTTTATAAATTGGTTGACAAGATAACTACATGTATCTATTATAAATACATGTATTAGATATAGATACAGGTTAATGGATGTTTAATTTGAATATAAAAAATTATTGGAGGAATACCAAATGAAAATATTAGTAACAGGAGCAACAGGAAAGTTGGGAACGAAAGTTGTAGAAACCTTATTGAAAACTGTACCAGCTAATCAACTGGCTGTAAGTGTGCGAAATCCAGAGAAAGCTGAAGAATTAAGAACTCGCGGAGTAGACGTACGTCAAGGAGATTTTGATCGTCCAGAAACATTGGATACAGCTTTTGCAGGAATTGATCGCTTGTTAATTATTTCTGCGGATGGAGACAATGAAACAAGGATACGTCAGCATTCAAATGCGGTAGTTGCGGCAGAGCGTGCTGGAGTTAAATTTATTGCTTATACTAGCTTGGCAAATGCAAAGGAAAGCAAAAATTTTCTTGCTCCAACGCATCAGGCAACAGAAGAATCCATTCTGAAAACAGGCATTCCATACTCCTTCTTACGCAACAACTGGTATTTGGAGAATGAAATTTCAAGTATTCAAGGTGTTCAAGCAGGAGCTCCTTGGGTGACATCAGCAGGAAATGGCAAGGTAGGATGGGCACTACAACAAGATTATGCAGAAGCTGCGGCATCGGTACTATCTGGTAACGGACACGAAAATACAATCTATGAGCTTTCTGGCAAGTTATTGACTCAGGAAGAACTTGCATCTGCAGTTGGTAATGTATTGGGTAAAGAAGTACCTGTTCAACAGGTTGATGATGCTACTTATGCTGATATTATGAAGAGTGTTGGCTTACCTGATTTCCTTATTCCTATGCTCATTGATATCCAAAAAGGCGTTCGAGAAGGCACCCTTGAAGTAGAAAGCAATGATTTCGAAAAACTTCTTGGACGGTCAGCTACACCAATTAGTAAGGGCTTAACTCAAATCATTAAAGGTATCTCTTAAACAGCATAATTGAACTTAATTTAAATTAGAAAGGTCGGTCGGTTTTAAATATAAGAATCATGCAACGCCAATAAGAGATTACTTGTATTCAATATGTAAAATGTTCATGGGGAAGGTTGCTAAGGCAGCCTTTTTCTTATAGAGCTAAAGGGGCAGTATAGTTGAAGAAATAAAAAACGGTTAATGATTCCAAACAAAATGCTATTATGAATCTAAGATTTTTAGGGTTGGTTTTTAATAGTAGGAGGAAGTGTAAAATATGATTGAATATAAAGGTGGTAAAGAATATTGGAACGGACGTAAGTGCGATAGTAATTTTGTATTTCGTACATTAGCAGATATGTTCCCTCAAGATTATGAGTTATATATAAAAGAATCAAAAGAATACAAAAAAAAGAATATAGTTCTACATTGTTCTAATTGTAATTATGATTGGGTGAATTATGAAACCGATATTTCTACGGCCCAATGTCCTACCTGCAAATCAATGAAGTTTCAAAAATTATAAGCCCTTATTTAGACTTTGTGATTGTGAATAAATGTACTTAAACTAAACCAGCCAATAGTTTGTCAACATTTTTCAATAAACAGAACAATGTTGAAGCAGATTTTATAGTAGATGATCTGGCGGAATTACCTTTAATCATTGGAAAATTAACCCAATCCAATATTAAATCTTCTTGAACAAATAGGTGCTTTACTTAAATAAGGGAGGTTGCTACGGCAACCTTTTTCTTACGGAACTAACGGGGCAGGCTAGTTGAATAAAGGAATTTTTTTTGTAACATAATTTTTTGTTCTAAACAACTATTTGTTGAATGATCTGCATTTTTCAACGAAAGGATGAGCTTCTAACCGTTAAAAGTAAACATATTCAGCTTGTGGTGCATATACTGGATTGGTCCTTTATATAGGGTAGTAAATAAGATATCTAATCCTTTATTCTTCAGAACATAAACTTTAAATTTAGGGGGAGATTAGTATTGCAAACTGCACAGCAAACAATGGTTAGTATTCCATTCCCATCATGGGATATCCATGCTGCTATGGCTGGTAGACCAATCATTTGGGGCGTACTCAACATTAACTCCTATTACAGATAACAGGGTAATTGGTAAGGTTAATTTTCGTGGTACACCTATTCCAATTAATGGATCTTGGGATGAAAACACCAAACATATAAGATTTGATTCACCTTATGCCACATTTTCTGGAAACTTAGCCATATTTGATGAACCCCAGATTAGAATTCGACATTTTATTTTAAATGGGAGGCTTATTATGAAACCTCCTTCTTTACAAGCAGGCGAATACGGAACAGGGGTTGCTACAACCGATAGAGCTCTTACCGGATATCCCGTAATTAGTGGTACCTTTCCCCCTGTTGGAGTCTTTTTAACATCGAATATACTTAGTCAGTTACAGCAGAATAATGTGAGATTTTAGGTTTAAATGGAAGAAATGTAAAACGAACCTCCTTTTTTGTTTTTCGATACATCTCCAACATTAAATTTCCTGTGACAAAACAAACTAATTACAAAATTATTTGAGGTGTCTCTGAGAAAGGTCAATCTAAACAATTCCTCGTATTCCAAACGTATACTTGCTACATAGTTTGTACAAGTTAAGGGAAAAACTAAGGAGGAATTTTAGTTGGAGTGGATTTTTTTTCTATACCTGTTAAATACGTTCTTTATCTTATTCATAGCAATTTGGGAAGTTCGGCGGCCAGCCAAAGCTTTGAATTGGATAGTAATCGTCCTTGTTTTGCCTGTCATTGGTTTCTTACTATATCTTAGCATATCAAATCCCAAGCTTATTCATCGTAAAAGATTGACCTCTTCTCATAATGAGTCTAATAAGTTACCTGATACATATGGTGATTCAGCATCGATAATCGCCGATGCTTTAAGGTATTTTACTGTAGGCGGGCTTCGAGTCGGCAAAGTCCAAGTACTAAACAATGGAATAGCAAAATATGAACAACTTATCGAATCCCTACAAAAAGCCAAAAAAACCATTGATCTGGAATATTTCATCTATCGGAATGACCATATTGGTAATCGCATCACAGAACTGCTGATCGAAAAAGCAGTAAATGGAGTGCGGGTTCGTTTTATTAGAGATGGTTGGGGGAGTAAAAAATTTCCGCGTCAAAAAATTCTTCAGATGGTGGAAGCAGGGATAGAATGTCGGACAATATTTCCTTTAAGCTTTCCCTGGATTTTGTCCAATTGGAATTATCGGGATCATTGTAAGATTGTCACGATTGACAGAAAGGAATCCTTTACTGGGGGTATGAACGTTGGGTATGAATATACAGGATTAAAGCCAGACGTAGGATTTTGGAGGGACACTCATTTGCAAATTATAGGGGAAGCAACAGGCGACTTGCAGACTATCTTCGACGTTCATTGGAATATCGCTGTACCAGAACGGATAAAGTCAAAAACAAAATCTGAGGCAACGAAAAAGCCCACTAAAATCCCAAAATATAAATCAAAGGAAATCAATCCAACCGGGAGCATAGATCTTTCAAGATGGTCTGCCGAATTAGGATCTGAGTTATGGCCTATAGAAGGTAAAACAGACAATACCCAAACAAAGACAGGAGGATTGCAAAAAGCATACATCCATACGTTGGAAGGAAACCCTGGAATTCCTACACCAGTTATTCGTCAAGCTTACTTTATATTAATAACACAAGCGACCAAAACCATTGATATAACAACGCCCTACTTTATACCAGAAACAGATATTATTATGGCATTAAAGACAGCTGTGGCTCGTGGTGTACGCGTAAGATTACTTGTTCCTCGCCATATTGATCAAAAAATCGTGGGCTTTGCAAGTCGTACCTATTACGGGGAACTTATAGAAGCTGGGGTCCAAATCTACCAGTATGATAAAGGAATGTTACATGCGAAACTGATGATCATTGATGAGGAAATTGCAGAAGTAGGCGCAGCAAACTATGATATGAGAAGTTTTCGCCTGAATTATGAAGTGTGTCAAGTCGTGTACAGTGCTGATGTGGCAAGGGAACTCACAGAGCAGTTCGAGAGGGATCTTACTGATTCTGTATCATTAAGAATTGAAGACTTGTTGCAACGATCCCTGACCGAGCGCATTGTTGAACAGGGTTCTCGCCTGCTTTCTCCATTATTATAAGTTGATGTATCCTGTTTTTATTGTTCTATCTTAAATCTAGATTTAAAAAATTTCATTGTTTTTAAAATATTTCTGATTCATTTGAAAAAAGTCGAAAACCCGTGTAAGAAGAACTTTCAACATGGGTTTTTTTCTTATTTACGATGGAAATTCATTACTAAAAAACGGTAATACTAAAAAGGCAGCTCAAAGAGTTTGAATTCAAAAATATCTGTTACCTTTAATTGAAATATAGGGGGATATCAATAGATAATATATTTGAAAATCTTAAGGAAATACGTTTATTAGAAGATAAACCGTACCTTATAGAACTAAATGATTGGCTAAAGAATGAGTTTTTAACTTGGGAATAGTGGATACTAGTCGGTTTTTTAGTTGTGCCTTGGGTTCTATGGGCTAAACTCGTTAAACGAGACATTATTTTAGAAATTTTGTTTTTTGGTACCATAATTATCTTGACAACAACCTTATTAGATGTAGTTGGTGCACAATATAGTTTTTGGGATTACCCCATTGCATTCCTACCTT
>NZ_JVPL01000215.1:0-2198 GCF_001054655.1 Bacillus sp. 220_BSPC | reverse complement strand
TAATTTCTGCCAATATTTCATAGGAATGGAGGCGGGCCTTATGATCGTAAACCTGGGCGATTGCCATAATTTCATCGGCTTGACTTTCATCCAGAACCTTTTCCAGCTTTTCTTTTACGATTTGAGGACTGCCGACAATCGAAGTTCCTAATTGATTCTCAAGGGCAGCTATTTCATAGTCGCTCGCTATATCATTAATATTATCCACTGGCGGCTGCAATGGGACTTCCTTCCCCCGCATCAAATTCAAGAACTGCTGCTGCAATGTTGTAGCGAGCCGCTCCGCTTCTTGATCTGTATCGGCCGCAATGATGTTTAGCCCTACCATTGCATGAGGCTTGTCCAATACTTTAGAAGGCTTAAACGAACGGCGGTACAGCTGGATAGCCGGCAGTGTGTTATGCGGCGAGAAATGGCTCGCAAATGCAAACGGCAGTCCAAGCTCTCCTGCCAGCTGGGCACTGTATCCGCTCGAGCCTAACAGCCAAATAGGTATGTTTAATCCCTCACCCGGAATTGCTTTAACATGACTATATCCTTGTGCCAGGGAAGGGTCAAAGTAATTCCGGAGCTCAGCCAGCTGCTCAGGGAAATCTTCTCCTGAACTTCTCAAGTCACGTCTTAATGCACGTGCAGTAAGCTGATCAGTGCCTGGTGCACGGCCCAAGCCAAGATCAATTCGTCCTGGATATAATGATTCCAGAGTACCAAATTGCTCAGCAATAACAAGAGGTGCATGATTCGGCAACATAATGCCGCCTGAACCTACCCGGATTTTTGATGTACCTGCTGCAACATGGGAAATGACTACCGATGTTGCAGAGCTAGCGATAAATGGCATATTATGATGCTCAGCGAGCCAATATCGGTTATACCCCAGCTTTTCAGCGAGCCGGGCCAGCTCCAAAGTATTGCGAAAAGAATCAGCCGGCGTACTTCCATCTGTAATTGGAGAGAGATCCAGGACCGAGAATGGAATATCCGTAATTTGTTTTGTATCATTTTCAGGCATATGCTCATCTTCTTTCTTTAAAAATTTCGTTTCAAACCTATAAAAGAATTTACAGGTTGTTTTCTTTGTCCTTTTTTTCTGCTTCAATCTAAATCACATTAATTTAACTGATTTAATATCTGCAGAAAATACATTCTTTATTAGACTAGACACTGTTTAATTTACTGCAGCCTGAGCCAAAATTTCATAAGAGCGCAGCCGTGCCTTATGATCAAAAATTTCTGTATGAGCCATAATTTCATCAGCGTCAGTCTTTTCTATTAACTCATGGAGCTGCTGCTTCACACCTGCAGGGTCCCCGATGATGGAAGTGAAAAGCTGTTCTTCAACCGCCTTGCGTTCATTATCGTTCCAAATCTCGTCCATGTTATCAACAGGTGGCAAAATGGGAGAAGGCTGTCCACGGGTTAACAAAAGAAATTTTTGATACATCGAAGTGGCAAGCCTTTGTGCCTCCTGTTTCTCATCAGCAGCCACCACTTGAACGGCTAACAGTACATAAGGCTCCTCCAAAAATTGAGACGGACGAAAATAATCCCGGTACAGTTTTATGGCCTCCATCATGTTACCTGGAGCAAAATGTCCCGCGAAAGAGAATGGTAACCCAAGTATTCCAGCCAATTGTGCACTATATAACCCTGAACCTAACAGCCAAATTGGCACATTTGTTTTTTCGCCGGGAATGGCGTGAAAGCTAAATGATCCATTCTTAGTGGCTGTTCCTGTACCATAAAGATATGCGATAAGCTCCTCAAGCCGGGCATCAAATACAGGTTCACCAGCCACCCTATGCCGCAAAACATTTGCTGAATATTGGTCGGTGCCAGGTGCCCGCCCCAATCCAAGGTCGATTCGGCCAGGTAAGGAGGTTTCTAATGTTCCCAATTGCTCAGCCACGGAAAGAGGAGAATAATGGGAATGCAGCATTGCACCTGATCCAATACGCATTTTTTCCGTGACAGAGACTACTCGTCCAATTACGATCGGGGATGCTGAACTCGCCATTCCTGCCCAATTATGATGTTCAGCAAGCCAAAACCGTTTATATCCCCACTGCTCTGTTTTCTTTGCTAGATCAAGCGTGTTTGAAGGGAAAGTCGGCTGATCCTCCCTCGACAATTGGGGAGGGATCTAGCACTGAAAGTTCTATTTTCTTTGTCATAATTCTTCCTCCTTTTATACAATT
>NZ_JVPL01000214.1:0-31753 GCF_001054655.1 Bacillus sp. 220_BSPC | reverse complement strand
GCATCTGGAGGGGAAATCAACCACACCGCACTACTTGGTAAATAGCAACAAAGTATGCGAAAACAGCCTTTATTTTTTAGTAGCTTCCTTGGCCGATATAACCTTTTGTACAAACTTTCTGTCATTTTTGTACCCTATTCTGTCCAAGGTGAATGCAAAATACAATCACAGAAATTTTTATTTTTATATTCCGGTCTAAAATATTCAATAATATCTTCCTTCATATTGCCGAAAGTGGTTTCTGGCTTATGCTTAAAGCCCTCATAAAACGCTGGAATAATGTCCTTTTTGAAATTGTTACGTGGGAAGGCTTTTATAATTTCTTCACGCAAGTCGTCAGGGAATTGTTCAAAGCCATCTCCCATCACATCTAAACCAACACCTGAAAAGAGTAGTGCCACTTCAGCTTCTTTATGTTCTGCAACGCCAGGTGTCGTATGTAATGCAATAGCATCCCATACAAGACGGATCGACTCATCTGGAATTTGATACTGTTGTAAAAAGCTCCTCGCAGCATTTGCACCGTCTACTTCAAATCGTAAATCTGGACTGCTGAACTTTTTTGTTAAACCTAAATCATGGAATAATGCACTAACATATAGCAACTCTAAATCATGATTCTGCTTCGTTTTTTTTCCGTTGACTGCACCAAATAAAAATACACGATTTGAATGATTCCACAACAAGTCGTCCCCATGCTCGCGTAAAAGATCTGCTGCTTCTTTAGCCAATTGAGAATCTGGAATTTTAATACCTGCTACTTCTTGAAACATAATTAAAAATCCCCTTTACAATTTGATTATGAACTTGTTTTCATTGTAAAGAGGAATTTATCATTTATCTATCCATTCATTTCTATGATAATAATAGATAAAAACTATAATATAGAACTTTTTAAAGAAGCTATCTCATCTTTTTCTGTATGAAAACGCAGCCTTTCGATTTCACATAATAATAACTCAATATACTTACGTGCTGCATAATTGATAAAACGATTCTTTTTCATCACGAGATAAACAGATCTAGTCAAAGTTGGTTTTTCAATACGTTGGAAAAATAAATCCTCTGTATCATAAAATTCATATAATGTACGCGAAACAAAACTGCGGCCAACCCCATTTCGAACGAGCTTCAAGATAGATTCAATGCTAGACGTTTCGACGATAGGTTCTAACTGCCTGCCAGCCTCAAGACTCGTTTTATCAAGTATTTTTCTGCATTGATGGATATTTGGAAATAAAATAAGCGGACTGTCTAAAACATCGGAAAATGAAACCTTCCGCTCTCCATTACTTTGATTACTAATCAGGTAAAATTCTTCATCATACAACTTCGTCACCATCAACATATCATCACGATTGTATTCAAAACCAATACCAAAATCAGCTTGATTCTCTAAAACAGCCATTTCCACTTGATCCGTACTTTGAACAAACACTTTTATGTTTGGATATAATTGGTTGAATTTAATGCACAAAGTGGAAACCAAATCAGTTATTTCTCCTGGTAACACGGCAATTTTCAATTCCCCGATTTCTACTTTTGTAAGTGCTCTAATTTGAGAAGATATACTTTGTAAGGAATATTGAATATTCAATGCTTCTTGTTGTACGATTTCACCCACCTTGGTAAGTTCAATCTTCTTACCAATACGGTTAAATAGTGCATAGCCTATATCTTGTTCAAGCATTTTAATTTGATGGCTTAAAGTTGGTTGCGAAATTCCTAATTTTTCAGCTGCTTTTGTAAAATGCAGTTCTTTACTGACCATTAAGAAATATTCTAAATGTCTTATTTCGATATTATTTCAATCCTTTCTAATGAAAAAAATTAAATCTGTATGCTTCCAATAAAATAATCTAGTTATTAAGTTACTTTATTTGAAGGGATTATTCCATAATTTGGCCCGATTGCTGGATAAAATTAAAAAACACCATTAGCTATCTGTTATTTTGGTTCATAAATAACTCACAATGATGTTGGATAACGGGCCTGGTTAAACAGAAAACTGTCTATATTGCTTAAAATTGAAGTCGTAATTAATTCACTAAATGTAAGTTTATATACGTCAAAATAAAAGGTCATCATTATATGAAAATTGTAATCACCATTGACATGCGCAATTAATAATAATTGTACCTTTTTAGATGTCAGATCACATAATAGAATATCTCATATAATACTTAAAATTTGAGAGTAGCCGAAAATGACAAATATCAAGGAGGAGCTAAATCATGTATATACCTAAACATTTTCAACTCAAGGATGAAGAAATAATTTATGATTTTATTGAAAAGTACAGCTTTGCCACTTTATTTTCTCGACACAATGGAGAACCATACGCTACCCATCTTCCACTCACATTAAATAAAGGTGAAAGTGCTTTATATGGTCATTTTGCCCGCCCAAACGAACAATGGAAGGATATAGAATACCAACAAGTTCTTGCGGTTTTCCAAGGTCCTCACTCTTATATATCTCCTTCTTGGTATGAAACAACGATGGCAGTTCCTACTTGGAATTATGTCTCTATCCATTTATATGGAAAGATGGAGATTGTCAAAGATCAAAAAGTCATATTCGATTCACTGAATGATATGGTAAACAAATATGAAAATCCAGAAAGCCCATACCGTTTAAAGGATGTGGATTCCAGATTTATCGAAGGAATGAGTAAAGGGATTGTAGCTTTTAAAATAAAAATCACAAAAATTGAAGCGAAAGCTAAATTAAGTCAAAATCACCCTGTTGAACGTCAAGAATTAATTATTAAGCATCTTGAAAACACTTCTCAACAAGGTAATATACAAATAGCATCTCTTATGAAGAAAAATCTACAAAAATAAAAGTTATTCGACTTTGTCTTGTTCAATAATGTGGTAGATCAAAAACTAAGCCTAATTCCAGACGGAAATTAGGCTTAGTTTTTGATCTACAGCCGCACTTAATGTCATCGCAATAAAAAATTAAGGGTCCTATGAAGATTATTTATCATTGCAGCACCAAACATTCAATTAAAACAGCTACAAATTGGTTCAAAGAATGGTGGAGTTATTCTTTGAACCATGCATTCTTTAAGAGTTTCACACCCACATCAATTTCATGGGAAGAAAGATTACTGAAACCTAATTTAACCATTGGTCCGTCGGTGTTATTTTTAATGAAGTAGAGAGAAGTAGGATACACAGTAACTCCATGTAAGGAAGCTTGCTGAATTAACCATTCTTCTGAATGCTTCAGATGTACTTTGACTAATACGTACAAACCAGATTGTTCACCAATAATGGATATATTTTGATCGAATTGCTCTTTTAAAGCGGATACTAAGTGCTGCATTTTTCTTTTATAAACTAGGCGCATGCGTTTTATATGTCTACTCCATTCTCCCTCTTCCATAAATTTAGCCATTGTAAGCTGGCTAAGCAGGGAGGTGGTGGCTTCAAAATGAAGAAACTGATTTTTATAACGATTTAAAAGTGGCTGTGGCAAGACCATATAACTTAAACGAATTCCTGGAAGAAAGGACTTCGAGAAATTCCCTAAATAAATGACTCTTGCTGAATCAATGGAGGCAAGAGCAGGGAATGGTTTTTGTGTATAGCGAAATTCACTATCATAATCGTCTTCGATAATATATCCACGCATCTTGTTAACCCAATGAATAATCATTTGCCGTTGTTGGATGGACATGCTTACTCCAATTGGACTTTGATGGGAAGGAGTTACATAGATTAATCGTGATTTCATTTGTTCTAATTGTGAAAGTTCAGCACCTGTTTCATAAACCGGCAAAGTTTCAAACATAAAACGATGGAAATGAAAAGCTTCCCTAGCACCGTCGTAACCAGGGTCTTCAACTATAATACTCTGGAATTCATCCTTCAGTATATGTCCAAGGTATACAAGCATTTGTTGGGTACTGCTTCCGATAATAATTGCATTTGCATTTGTTTTCACGCCGCGTGATTGGAATAAATATGTTGAGATTTGTTCGCGCAGGCATTCTTCCCCAAATGGTTCCCCGTATCGAAAGCTATCCTGTAATGTTAATACTTGATTAGCAATTTTCCTCCAAATTTTCAGTGGGAAATGAGTTTGATCAACGGCATCTGCCCTGAAATTAATTACTGGAGGTATCTTGGACTCAGTCTGCTTTTTATCATAAGAGATTAAGGGTTCCTGAAATATACGGGGTTCTAACTCGTTTGCAAAATATCCTTTTCTGCCCTCTCCACGAATATAACCTTCAGCAACAAGTTGTTCATATGCCAATAAAGTTGTATTGCGACTTACATGTAAAGAATCTGCAAGTTGACGAATGGAGGGTAATTGCTCATTTGCCAAAATGTCTCCTTGTTCAATATATGATTTGAATTTCTCATAGATTTGTTTGTATTTTGGGGCGTTATCATTGAACGTAAAAATGGTATTATTCATTTGCATTCCCTCTGACATGTATATTTGTTTAATATTGTACCTTTTTTTATGTCAACTTGTATAATAATATTTTTTTATCGGATATTTATTTTTAAAATTCAAATACAAGTTGAAAGGAAGATGATTGTGTACATTCCTAAGCAATATCGTATGAAAAATGAAGAAGCAGTTCAAATTATGAAGTCTAACCCGTTTGCCTTATTGATCACTGTTAATGAACATCGTCCCTTAGCTACTCATATCCCTTTGGAAATTCGCGAAGATGAAGGGAAAATCTATGCGACTGGGCATATTGCATACGGAAACATGCAGAAAAAGACTTTAGACAATAATAGTGATGTGTTACTGATTTTCCAAGGGCAGCACGCTTACATTTCATCAAGTTGGTATCAGTGCGAAGAGGTTCCTACATGGGACTATCTAGCTGTACATGCGTATGGATCAGCTCGTTTAATCACTGAAGACGAGCTGATTTCCTCCTTGGATACTATGCTTAATCATTATGAGGGTCACCGAGAAAATGGCCGGACCTGGGAAACGTTTGATCCAGAGTTGCTAAAGAGTGAAATGAAAGGAATAGTGGGCTTTGAAATTGAAATCACATCTATTCAAGCTGCAGCCAAAATGAGTCAAAATCGTAATGACACCGATTACAAAGCGATTATTACAGAGCTTGAAAAATCAAATGAACAAGGGGAGATTCAGGTTGCGAAATGGATGCGTGAGCAGAGGAAAGGGTCAATTGAATGATTAGTATATTAATAGGGTTTGCAGTGGCACCCTAAAAACAAAAATGGTGTTTAACATTTTTTAAGGAAAGCAAAGGTAAGTCAAAACCATTCCTTACAGACAAGAGCTCATAATAAAAAAAGTTGGAACAGATTCCTTTTCTAAATGAGCAACAAATCGCCTCCTTCGATGAAAGCGAACCTTAAAAAAGTGTAACCTTACTTTCGCCATCAAGGAGGAGCCCAATAAATCTTGTGCCAAAATACAATAAGGAGTTGCTTTTTATGGAGTTTTCAAATATTTGGCTATTTGTACTTACTGCTGCTACATTGTTAATAATACCTGGACCAGCTGTGTTGTATATTATGGCAAGAAGTATAGACCAAGGGAAGAAGGCGGGCATAGTATCAGTTCTTGGTGTATCACTTGGCGGTTCTGTTCACGTTTTAGCTGGAGCGATTGGAGTTTCAGCGATCCTTATGACATCAGCAACAACCTTTAATATCGTTAAATACTTGGGTGCTGCTTATCTTATCTATCTGGGGTGCAGGACTTTATTTTCTACATCTGATCGAACGACTTCAGAAATTCCAAAAGCCCCTCGCAAAAAGTTATTAAAGATATTTTACGAATCTGCGCTCGTAGAAGTAATGAATCCTAAGACAGCTCTCTTTTTTTTAGCCTTCTTTCCGCAATTCATATCACCTTCGGCTGGTTCAGTCACCATACAATTTTTACTTTTAGGAATTATATTTATTATCCTAGCTTTCATTAGTGATGGTCTGTATGCAGTACTTGCAGCAAGTATTAGAAAGCGGATTCTGGGTAGTGAAGTGAATTCTAGGTTTCAGAATCGGATAACTGGTTATTTATATATTGTTCTAGGGGTATTCTCCGTCTTTGCGAGCCCCTCCAAAACATAAGAGTATTTGATAAAAATCGATTCTACTAAGATAATAAATAAAATGAAATGGAAAGATTATGCCTAGATTTATCATTGATGATGATTTTTGGTCGTCATCCCCTCATGCAATTGCATGCTCTTACCTCTGTTTGTAGACAAAGGGGGTTCGGAATTAAAAAATTTCTTAATGCATATCTTTCATCAAATCATAAAGGAAAGAGAAGTCAATGGCAGCCTCAATTTTAAGAACCAACTAGATCGCAGGCACCAGTTGATCTCCCTGATAGAATCATGTTTAGAAGGCATCCTCAGCACACAAGTTTTTTTAATAATTCGGTTAAAATCAATAAAGACTCTAGGCAAAAGGTTTCTATCTAAAGGTTTGGAGCGGAAGTGCGAGACTCCTGCGGGAAAAACGTGTCAAGGGGAGACCCCCCAGGCGCAAAGGTGCAGAGGAGGCTTCCTTGCGACCGTCCGCTGAAAGCGAGTGCCTGAAGCGGAAATCAACGTCTAAATAGTACACCCATAAAAAACCATAGGCATACTCAATTTTCATCGAGTTTGCCTACAGTCTGAGGTAAGGGCACTATTATACTCTTATCTTTTCTTTGATAATTGCAGCTTCTGCCTTTTTAAACTTAACAAATACGTTGTCATACTCGGTTTACAAGTAATTCATCATCTTTTGTTTTTAACGGGAATTATGAAAGTAAAAGGAAAGTCGTTCAAAAAAAGAGAAGGGTTTTATCATAAAGGGTCATTTCTTATTAATAGGGGCTTCTAATGAAGCTCCTGCGTTAGTGGAAAAGTAAGAATTCACCCTTGTCAAAATTAAGTTATTGTTTGAAAAAGTATTACATCGTTTTATGGGGTCAGGATCAACAGGACAGGCTGCAATTAACCTAAAAGGGAACTTTATTGGTTTCGAATTAGATAATAAGCTACGAATGTTAAGCTTTTAAAAGTTGATTGTGCAGTCTTATTTTGGCCGTGAGATAAGTGTTTATTTGATACAGGTATTTTAGTATTGAGGTACTGTCACATGCCCTAGTTTGATGGGCATGTGACGGTATACCTTTAACATCATTTCTCTTTTTTTGGTTTGAGTTTTCCTGTGCAACGGGTAGTTGCACATTTGCAGGAAACTGCAAGATACAGCAAGATACAGCTTGGATAACAGTCTAACATCAGTAAAAAAGGGAGCTTGTTTTAAAACAAGCTCCCACTTATAATAAATTATTGGTTCTAAGGATGTATTCTTTTTTTATTCCAGGAAATCCTCGGTCGAAATTACATTGGCATACATACCGTTAAGTGCGCTGACAAAGGCATAATGGACCTGTTCAGCTGGAACGACCTTATCTTGATAAGATAAGTCCCTTGTCGCACATGCATCTTCAATAAGTGTAGTTTCAAAGCCTAAATCCACTGCAGCTCTGACTGTGGCATCAATGCACATATGCGTCATCATACCTACAATCACTAGCTTTGTCACTCCTTTTTCTTTTAATTTGCTTTCTAATTCAGTCTGTAAAAAGCTGTTAGGGAAATGTTTTATGATAACGCTTTCGTGTTCTAATGGTAGAACAGCTTCATTCAGTTTAACTCCATCCGTATTCGGAAGAAAAAAGCCTAACCCAGGATCACTAGCGATATGCTGAACATGAAAAATATTATCTTTGTTATTCTGCCTAAACCATTCAAGAACTTTAGCAGCATTAGCGGCTGCTTTTTCAGGGTTGCTTAATTCCATCTTTCCATTTGGAAAATAGTCATTTTGAATATCGACAATGATTAAAGCTGTGCTCATTTTTTCCACCTCTTTATAAAATTTTAGTACAATATAATGATAAATGATATATTGATTTCTATCGATACTTTGATGAAACACTTTTATATCAAAGCATTTCATGGTGAAAGGAATTTATTATGGAACTTGATAACATTGATTTTCAAATCCTTCGGTTATTATCCGAAAATTCACGTATTCAGTGGAAAGACTTAGGTGAACAAATTCATATGACGGGACAAGCAGTAGGAAATCGGATTAAAAAACTTGAGGAAAATGGAGTAATTAAAGCCTACTCACTAATAGTCGATGAAATGAAATTAGGACTTTCTTATACAGCATTTGTCATTATTTATATGAAAACAGCAAACCATGATTCGTTTATACGTTTTATTAATGATAGAAATGAGATAGTTGAAGCTCACCGAGTATCGGGAGAAGGTTGTTACCATTTAAAAATAAAAGTTAACTCTCAAGAACTATTGAATCTTTTTCTTAATAAAATTCTCGATTATGGGAACTATTCTTTATATCTATCAATACAAGAAATTAAGCAACATAATCCATTGACTGCCACAATTTAATAAATATATTTTTATTTAAAAGAAGACACTGTATTCCCAATCATCATGAATCGTTCCAAGTATGGGATGTTCGACTGGGACAGTAGCAGTGGGAATAGTCTTTTTAAATATCGTAGATTCGAAGGGAAAAGAAAAACGGTAGATGATTATGCGCTTGCTTATGTTGGTGTTGGAATGGTTGATATAGTAATTGTTAGTTTTGCTCCTGAATTGATGATGACGGGCCAACATTGGTTGTTTACGTTAGTTACCGTAGTAGCAGGGTCTGCTATCTTATTATTCCCTTAATCGCGAGGGATGTGGGTAAAAGCGGGAATCCGTCAGCAAAGAGGTGGCATAGAGATATAGTGTAGACTTAAACAAGGGGATAGATTGTTAAAGAAGATGGTCCATGAACTTAAACTAACATGAATCCATAACCGAAGGTGGAAGTTTATTAATGTATCGAAGAAATATGGACAAATTACTGTTCTTATAAGCTGGTTACAGACACACTTTGTTTTTTATTTGGTTAATCAAGTGAATGGATTGCACCTGTTCCATTTTGTTCATCTACATGCTCAATGTAGTACTTTCCTCGTTGAAGGTTACGTTAGCCATAATTGTTGATTAAGTAAATTCTTCTGCTCGTTTAGCTACCCCATTTGGTTTGCAACAGTTATACTATTTGTTCCACTTTCCTTAGATATGATGTTTTATTAAAAATTACTGAACTAATGGGTCTTGCTTTAAAAAAGGAGGTTGCTGTGGCAGCCTTTTTCTTATGGAACAAAACGGGTTCAGCTTTTAAAAAAATAGGGCTCCTCAGTGAGATATGAGTAAGACACCACACTAACTCAAAACCCTATGAGGAACCCTGATTTGAAGTTTAAAATGCAAGATAAACAAAATCAACTAAACGATAGAATTTTCATTGGAGTGGATATTGCCCAACAATTACATGTGCTAGAGCAGTGAATTCCCGTGGAATTGTAATCGTAGACCCATTTGCATTTGAAAATAATGAAGATGGATTTGCTGGTTTAATAAAATGGATGGAGGCAGCCATTGTGGGAGTGGAGCCTATAGGCATCACACACTAAGGTTATTGTATGTCTAACTCCTTGACAGTTTCGCCTTCAATTAACACTGGCTGATAATAGGTTTCGTTTGGTAAATCCTTCTTTCCTTGTAATTTCTTAATGACCCAATCAGCTGCATCATGTCCCATTCGTTCTTGTGGGTGTGTTAATGTCGTTAGTTTGATATTGGCATTTTTCGCAATATAGGAATTGTCCTGGCCAATAATTGATAATTGTTCGGGAATAGAAATATCAAGTTGTCTGCATACATTTACAACTTCCAACCCTACCTCGTCGTTATAGCAAACAATGGCAGTCAACACGTCTCTATTTTCATTTAGGAACTCTTTCAAGTTCGTGTATAGGTCTAGCTTCGTTTCTGTAGTAAACGAAAGCAATTGTTCTGGTTGAAAGCGTAATTTGGCTTCTCCAAGTGCTTTTATATACCCCTTCATTCGATACTTTCCTTGTAAATCATCCATTTTCGAAATGAGTCCAATTTGGGTATGTCCTTTCGAAATCAATTCTTTTGTTGCGAGGTAGCTTGACTGCACATCATCCAGGCAAAAGAAAGGGACCTCTAATTCTTCATAATAAGCGTTGATCATGATGAATGGAACCTCTTGTTCCTTAAATGATAGGTAGTAACCGATGTTGGGATTGTATAGATTGCTTTTTGTAGGTTCAATGATCATACCATCCACGCCAAATGACAACATCATTTCCAAGGCTTTTTTTTCTTGTTCGACATCATTATTTGTACTGGCTAATAGTAACGAATAATTATCTTCATTCAATCTTCTTTCAATTCCGCGGATAATAGAAGGGAAAATGTAATCAGAAATGTAGGTCGTGATTACACCAATCGTTTTATTTTTGGAATTGCCACCAGATTTTGATTGATATTGGTTACTAACATATGTGCCAGATCCTTTTTCACTTCTCAAGAATCCCTCGTTTGATAATTCTAAAATGGACTTTCGTACAGTGTGTCGGCTAACGTTGTACATTTCTTGCATGACGGATTCAGTAGGAATTTGTTCCCCTACACTATATTCACCTGTAAGGATTTTATTTTTTAAATCATCAATGATTACCTGATACTTTGGTTTCATTAAACCTCACTTCTTCCATAGTTGTTTGCATTCTAATTTATGCGCTTAAAATATTTGTGCGGACATATTTTAACATAATTTTTGAATGAATTAAAACAAATCATCTTATTTTTTGTATAAAGTTATAAATTCCCCCTATTTACCTTTAGGTTTCATGTCGGATAACTTCCTTTAATCCTAATTTATGACTTTAAGGTGAGGATGGAGTATTCTGCTTGGGAGTTGTAAGTATAAATAATATAAACCGTTGACAAATGTACGTACAAAAAATATAATATGGTTGTTAATAAATTTAAGCGCCTCCTTTTATTGAAAGCGCTGACAGAAGGGGGATTAACGTGCAAACGAATATATTAAAAATTAAACAAGCGATTACCGGGGGAGAAACTTCACTTGGAATCGAATTTGGATCCACTCGTATTAAAGCGGTATTGATTGATAATCATCATGAAACTATCGCATCTGGAAGTTATGAGTGGGAAAACCTCTTGGAAGATGAAATTTGGACGTACAACTTAGTGGATATTATCACTGGTCTGCAAACAGCTTATAGTGAAATGAAGCAAGAAGTTGAACGGAATTATGGAATTACCATTCGAAAAATAGGTTCTATTGGATTTTCTGCAATGATGCACGGATATATGGCTTTTGACAGTACAGGGGAGCTACTGGTTCCGTTTCGAACTTGGCGTAACTCAACAACAGGTGTTGCAGCAAAAGAACTAACTGATCAATTTCAATTTAATATCCCTGAACGATGGAGTATTGCTCACCTTTATCAAGCAATATTAAATGAAGAGAAACATTTGCCTCGCATTGATTGTATTACGACTTTGGCTGGATACATTCACTGGTTATTGACTGGAAATAAAGCAATTGGCATTGGAGATGCTTCAGGCATGTTCCCAATTGATGAATCAACACAAGATTACAATGAATCAATGGTCAAGCAGTTTGACGATTTAATTGCGACGAAAGGTTATCCTTGGAAGCTAAAAGAGATTCTTCCTAAAGTCTACATTTCAGGCGAGCAAGCGGGTGAATTGACCGAAATTGGAGCGAAAATCCTGGATAGATCAAGAAATTTACAACCAGGCACTCCAATTTGTCCACCGGAAGGCGATGCTGGGACTGGAATGGTTGCTACGAATAGTGTGAGGAAACGTACTGGAAACATATCAGTAGGAACTTCCGTTTTTGCGATGATTGTACTAGAGAAAGAACTTTCAAAAGTATATCCAGAAATTGATCTGGTAACTACACCAAATGGAAGTCCCGTTGGAATGGTTCACGCGAATAACTGTTCAAGTGATCTCAATGCTTGGCTGGGATTGTTCCGTGAATTTTCTGAGGCAATGGGACAAAAGGTTGATATAAATAAATTATTTGAAGTAATGTTGAATAAAGCTTTGGAAGCGGATCCAGATGGTGGCGGTTTGCTTAGCTACGGTTATTTCTCAGGTGAAAATATCACAGGATTAGAAAAAGGGCGACCATTATTTGTCCGCTCGCCTG
Organism: Bacillus sp. 220_BSPC; assembly: GCF_001054655.1. Lineage (NCBI taxonomy): Bacteria > Bacillati > Bacillota > Bacilli > Caryophanales > Bacillaceae > Bacillus > Bacillus sp. 220_BSPC. Next base: position 19,619 of record NZ_JVPL01000214.1, on the reverse strand, counting down.
AGAGTCAATTCAATTTAGCAAACTTTATGCGGACTCACCTTTTTACTGCTTTCGGTGCATTGAAAATCGGAATGGGTATTTTGACAAAAGAAGAAAATGTAGCAATTGATCGTATTTTGGCTCACGGTGGTTTATTTAAAACCCCTCTTGTTGGACAAAAAATTGTTGCGGCTGCAATGAATACTCCAGTATCAGTTATGTCAACAGCAGGAGAAGGCGGCGCGTGGGGAATGGCGATTCTTGCATCTTACATGATGAATAAAGATCAAAAAGAAAGTTTAGAAGACTTCCTTGACAAAAAAGTATTCGAAGAGGCTGATGGGCAAGAAATTTATCCTGATCAAGTAGATGTTAAAGGATTTGAAGCATTTATTGAAAGATACAGGAAGGGTTTAGTGATTGAGCAGGCCGCTGTAGACAATTTGATGTTATGAGTGGAAAACTGGAGGGATTGACGTGTTAGAACAACTGAAAGAAGAGGTATTTCAAGCAAATTTGGACTTGCCTAAATATGGACTCGTGAAATATACATGGGGAAATGCGAGTGCCATTGATCGTGAAAGCGGTTTATTTGTAATCAAACCTAGTGGTGTTGATTACGAAACGATGAAAGCCAGCGATATGGTTGTTGTTGATTTAAATGGCAATGTTGTTGAAGGAGAGTTGAGGCCTTCATCAGATACAGCGACTCACGCAGTACTTTATAGATATTACCAAGAAATCGGCGGCATTGTGCATACTCATTCAACTTGGGCGACAATCTGGGCTCAAGCAGGCCTTGATGTTCCAGCGATGGGTACCACTCATGCAGACACATTTTATGGATCCATCCCATGTGCCCGCTACCTAACACAAGAGGAGATTGATCGTGGATACGAAGTGGAGACTGGGAAGTTAATCATCGAAACATTTGAAGAGCGCGGGTTAGACATTTTAGCCGTTCCTGGTATCTTACTTCATGGTCATGGTCCCTTTACTTGGGGGAAAGATGCAAAATCCGCCGTAATGAATAGTGTGGTGTTGGATGAAGTTTCGAAAATGAATTTATTTACACGGGAATTAAATCATTTTGCAAAAGAATTACCACAAAATATTTTGGATAAACACTATTTACGAAAACATGGAAAATATGCTTATTACGGTCAAAAGTAAGATCAACTCTATCAAATTATCAACCTATTAGATAAAGAAAAGAGGCTTATTATGTTAACAACAGAAAAAAAGGAATTTTGGTTTGTCGTAGGATCACAACATCTATATGGGGAAGAAGCGTTAGCAGAGGTCAAGGCGAATGCACAAACGATAGCCGATGCATTAAATGAAAGCGGTATTTTACCTTATCCACTTGTACTGCAGGATTTAGCTGTCAGTGCAGATAAAATCACAAACATCATGAAAGAAGTCAACTATCGTGACGAAGTTGCCGGTGTCATCACTTGGATGCATACTTTCTCACCTGCAAAAATGTGGATTCGTGGAACAAAATTATTACAAAAACCATTGCTTCATTTAGCTACACAATTCAATGAAAGTATTCCTTGGGCAACGATTGATATGGACTTTATGAACCTGAACCAATCCGCTCATGGTGACCGTGAATATGGTTTTATCAATGCTCGTTTGAAAAAACAAAATAAAGTTGTTGTAGGTTATTGGGAGCGTCCTGAAGTCCGGCAGCAAATTGCACAATGGATGGACGTAGTGGTTGCTTATAACGAAAGCTTCAACATTAAGGTCGCTCGCTTTGGAGACAACATGCGTAACGTTGGAGTAACCGAAGGGGATAAGGTTGAAGCGCAAATCCAATTTGGGTGGACAGTTGACTATTTTGGAATCGGAGACCTTGTTCAATATGTAAATGCGGTTACTGATGAAGAAATTGATGCTTTATTTGCAGTATACGAAGGCCATTATGAATTTGATTATGGTACCTATAGTAGGGAAAATTGGGAGAAAAGCGTAAAGGTACAGGCAAGCTATGAAATTGCGATTAAACGTTTCCTTGATGATGGTGGTTACACGGCCTTCACAACGAACTTCGAAGATTTATATGGGATGAAACAACTTCCTGGTCTTGCCGTCCAACGTTTGATGGCACAAGGATATGGCTTTGCGGGTGAAGGAGATTGGAAGACGGCAGCACTTGATCGCTTACTGAAAGTGATGAGCCATAACCAATCAACTGGATTTATGGAAGATTACACATATGAATTAGCTGCTGGACAAGAATCAATCCTTCAATCACATATGCTCGAAGTCGACCCATCTTTAGCAAGTAACAAACCAAAAATTGTCGTATCTCCATTAGGTATAGGTGATCGTGAAGATCCAGCACGTTTAGTATTCGACGGCAAAGCAGGAGACGGTGTCGTTGTTTCCATGGCTGACTTTGGTACAAACTATAAACTTTTGATTAATGAAGTTTCTGCATTCGAGCCAACAGTTCAAGCACCAAGCCTGCCAGTGGCCCGTGTACTTTGGGAAGTGAAGCCAAACTTCCAAGATGGAGTGAAAGCTTGGCTTGAGAATGGTGGAGGTCACCATACAGTTGTTTCATTGAATTTAACAACAGACCAAATCATAACCTATGCCAAACTTGTTGGCTTGGAATACGTAGTTATTAAGTAATGTCTCTCCCTCCAAGGAGGCTCTGATTCCTTGGAGGGAAAAATAGGTAATCAGAAGTTGAAGAATGGAAATAGTGACCATTAGTATGATCCCTTTATTTTCGTAAGCGTTTTCGTAGTTTTTAGGGAAAAGATGAAAGCGTTTTAATAGACAATGACGACACGGAATTCATCTTAATAAATAACTTTTATGATGGAAACTGGCATGTATTTGTGATTTGAAAACACTATTATTATTTCTCAAAAAGTAATCAATATTTTAGTAGTGGGATCAAATATAATTTTAAAACCTTTAGGGGGGAACTTAAATGGTTAATGAAAAGAAAATCTCAAGTGGATTCATTTATTTTTTTGGGGCTTTTGGAGGCATTCTCTTCGGTTATGATATCGGCGTTATGACGGGTGCTTTGCCTTTTCTGCAACATGATTGGAACCTTCAAAACAACCCAGGTGCCATTGGCTGGATTACCTCTTCGTTGATGTTTGGAGCTATTTTTGGAGGTGCCATGGCCGGACAACTTTCTGATCGTTTAGGACGGCGCAAAATGATTTTAATATCTTCTATCATTTTTGCTGTTGGATCCATTTTGGCAGGAATATCCCCTCATAACGGGATCCTTTTTATGATTGTTGCTCGGATTTTATTAGGGTTGGCTGTTGGAGCTGCTTCTGCGTTGGTCCCAGCCTATATGTCGGAAATGGCGCCTGCACGTTTACGTGGACGTCTGTCAGGAATTAACCAAACAATGATTGTCTCTGGAATGTTGCTTTCCTACATTGTCGCTTATTTATTGAAAGACTTACCAGGAACAATGGCTTGGCGGTTGATGCTTAGTTTGGCTGCCGTACCTGCTTTGATCTTATTTATTGGAGTGTCAAGGTTACCCGAATCACCACGTTTTTTAATTAAGAACAATAAAATGGATGAAGCTCGTAGGGTGTTGGGCTATATTCGCCCTAACAAAGAACAAATTGATTCTGAAATAACACAAATACAAGAAACTGTTAAAGAGGAAGCAAAGGTAAATCAAAAAGCATCATGGGGTACCCTTTTAAGTAATAAATACCGTTATTTAGTAATGGCTGGTGTGGGTGTTGCTGCGTTTCAACAGTTTCAGGGAGCAAACGCAATTTTTTATTACATTCCTATGATTGTGGAAAAAGCAACAGGGCATGAAGCCAGCTCAGTATTGATGTGGCCAATTATTCAAGGGGTTATTCTCGTACTAGGTTCATTAATATTCCTAATGATTGCTAATAAATTTAATCGCCGTACTTTATTAACAATCGGCGGAACGATTATGGGGCTATCCTTTATTTTGCCGGCCATATTGAATGTATTAATTCCTAATGCAAACCCGATGATGATGGTTGTTTTCTTAAGTATCTATGTAGCTCTTTATTCATTCACTTGGGCTCCATTAACTTGGGTCATAGTTGGAGAAATTTTCCCGCTGGTAATTCGCGGGCGGGCGTCAGGAGTGGCTTCATCATTTAACTGGATTGGTTCTTTCTTGGTTGGCTTGCTATTTCCGATCATGACCGCTTCGATGTCTCAAGAAGCTGTTTTTTCAATCTTCGGTGCTATTTGTTTACTTGGTGTTTTATTTATTCGGACATGCGTTCCTGAAACTCGAGGTCATACTTTGGAGGAAATTGAAAAAATTGGGGAAAGTAGACAAGCTAAGGGGAAAAGTGCTTAAATTAGAACTATTAAGGTTTTGAGCGGAATTAAAAGAAGTTATACGCGAATAGAAGAGATTTTAAATCAGGGGGACATAAGGGAAAATACTTCATCAAGAATATGTTGATTTACTCATATGATTCCTTTTCTTAGGCCCGAGGTTGCTACTTCGGGCTTTACAATTATTAAAAATGTTAGCTGAACTTTTAGTGCAATTCATGGTGTTTTAGCTTTTATTTATGAAGGAATTTAATAGGGAAGGAGCCGATAAAAATGAAAGTATCACAAAGCTCGTTTGGAAATGAAGTCTTGCTGTTTACGATAGAAAATGATCATGGAGTAAGAATGGAAGTTACGAACTTTGGTGCAAGAATCGTCAATCTGTTCGTCCTAACGGAATCGGGTCGTAATAATATCGTATTGGGATTTGACTCGATTGAGGATTACAAAAAAGAAACGTATTATGGAGCAACAATAGGAAGAGTCGCTGGAAGAATAAAAAATGGCGAATTTTCAATTGGTGAATCACGTTACCAAACAGCTGTAAATCAATTAGGGAATACATTACACGGTGGCAGTCCTGGATTCGATGAAAAAATCTGGGATTATGAAGTGAAGGAGACGGATGAAAGTGCATCGATCATCTTTTCAACCCACTCACCTGATGGTGAGAATGGTTTTCCGGGGAATTTGATAGTAAGTGTGACTTATACATTGGACAACTTAAATATTTGGTCAGTGAGCTATCAAGCAAAAAGTGATAAAGACACAGTTTTTAATCCGACCAATCACGTCTATTTTAACTTAACAGGGCATCCCAGCAATCCAATCGATGATCATTTCTTACAAATCTTTTCTGAAGAATTTGCACCAGTAAATGAAGATACCACGGTAACTGGGGAAAAGCGAAGCACAATCGGCACGCCTTATGATTTTCGAACACCGAAGAAATTAAAATCAACCTTTGAAGCCAATGACGCAGAAGTTAAAAAAGTTCAAGGGATCGATCATCCATTCTTCCTTACGTGCCCAGGACTTCATCAAACTGCAGCCAAATTAATTAGTCCTGACCAGAAAATAACAGTCGAGGTATACACAGAAGAGCCTGCGGTTGTCATTTACACGGCAAACTTAGTGAAAGATGTGCCACTTATGCACGGAGAAAAATTAATTCAACACGGCGGAATAACGTTTGAAACCCAAGCTGCTCCAGGAGCGATTGAGTTTGAAGATTTTGGGGATATTCTTCTTTTAGCAGGCCAAAATTATACTTCCCAAACAAAATACAAAATTGAGGTCAGTACCCACTCAGCTGAAGGTTCCAGTTAGTGTTAAAGAGTTGAATTGGTTGATTTCGTTTCGATAATTTTACATAGATTCGGCTGCTAGTTAGGATCGACATCCGTGACTGTAAGAACGATCGAGCATAGCTCGTGACATGTAGCGGGTAGGATTCCCGCCGAATAAGAATTAGCCATTCACTCGAACTGAGTTTTCGATGATAGAGGATAACTTATATCTTTAAGCGTAAACAGTTAGATAGTGGGCTGTAAAACTAAGGTTAAAGATAAGCCCCCATTTAAACAGCACATATTCTATACATAGCACCTCCTGATACGATCCTTGTATCAAAGGAGGTGCTTTTCCTATGCCTCAAAAAAATTAACGATTGTTCCCGACAAATCATTCACTCGATTGTTTTGTACGAAACAAGGCAGGAATTCTCCAAGAATGGAATGGCATCACGAAAAATATTCAGGCAGTTATAGTCGTGAGCGATATGCCTTTGTTAGACACCACCTAATTTAAGGGTAAGGGGATGTTTATTTTACTTAAATGGAATATCCCAAATTAAAGTCATAACTTCGATGTATTTAATAAGCTCAAGGATTTGTAACTAGTGAAAAAATAAAATGTAAGGAGTGGAGAATATATTACAGTACGAGGAGACTATCCAAACAGGATGGTTACTACTATAAAAAGCAAGGAATTTACTCTTAATTAATACCTTTCGAAAGCATGAGCGATATTTTGGTTATTTTGTATTTTATACTCACTTTATGTATGCATTTGTAATAATAATGTAAAATTAGGTAAATATGTGTGTCACTTAAAGATGATAAAATGATAAAAAAGATATTTAATCGGGGGAGAAAATGAAAAAAATCATAGCATCTTTTGTTGTTTCTGGATTGTTACTATCAAATCCGTTGGTTGGTAATGCTGCATTGGGCGATCGTACATTAAAAAGTGGAATGACTCATACAGAAGTAAAACAATTACAAGAGGTTCTAAAGAAAAAACAATATTTTAAGAGTAATAATACAACTAAATATTTTGGGACCGTTACTAAAAGTGCAGTCGTAAAGTTCCAAAAAAGTAAAGGTTTAAAAGCTGATGGTATTGTCGGTCCGAATACATATAAAGCTTTGGGAGTAAAAAAGAAGACCTCCAACGCTAATGTAAATAAAACAAGCAATAAATCTACTGCGATAGTGAAGGAAGCAAAGAAACATTTGAATGTACGGTATGTATGGGGTGGAACTACACCAAAAGGTTTTGATTGCAGCGGATTCCTAAAATACGCTTTCGATAAAGGTGCAAATGTCACATTACCAAGAACGGTATCGGAAATTTATAAAAAGGGGACAAAGGTGTCCAAACCACAAGTTGGAGATGTGGTCTTTTATGAAACCTATAAACCTGGTGCCTCACATGCCGGTATTTATATAGGGGGCAATCAATTCATACACAGCTCCTCATCAAACGGTGTGAGCATTTCCTCCATGGATAATAGTTATTGGAAGAAAAGATATGTAGGAGCAAAAAGAATGTAATAGAGAAAGTGGCCAGTTCTTTTTTGAAGAGACTGGCTTTTCTAGTTCTACCAATAGATTACGATACTAATAAGTCCTGCGGATGGTAGAATCGGTATTAGAACATAAAATTTTTAAAAGATACAATTTTAGCTTTTATTGCTCCCAGAAACACTTGGGTATAATCGATACTTCATTTACCAAATATAAATTCTTTAATTCTCACATAAGACATTCGAGGAAGTTTATAAAAACCGTGAAAGTTTCCCCAGGAGGTTCAGAAGGTAATCTCGCAGGACTTAGCTAAAGTTGGACTCATTATCGTAGCGTTCAAGCTGCGGCTCACTGTTATCGTAGGGTCTTTTAATTTTTTTGTAAATAAGTTAAAATTTGCAGAGTGAAATCGATAAATAAGCCTTGATGTTTTAGGAAGGGCTGTGATTCCTAATTCCAACTTAATTGGAGATACCCCAATTGGAGTTGCTTAGAAATCTCCTAATTCGATTTTTCAGTTTAGTTTTTTCAATATTTTTTAATAATTTACACACCTTGGTTTAAACAAATAAATTGTAATCTAATAATATTGATTGATAATATTTTTTGAATAATTTTACAATTCCGATAGTAGGGAATATAATAATCCTATAAACATTTCGCAAAAAAATATGTTAAATGTTTTGAAGTAAAGAGTTTTTTGTTTAGAGAAGCAAGAATATAGGTTTAATTCATGGGAGGAAATTTATATGGCAAAATTTACTGTAGGTAATGAAAATCATGCTCCAATTGAACTTTATTATGAGGATCATGGTTCAGGGAAACCCGTTGTCTTAATACATGGTTGGCCTTTAAGTGGTCGCTCTTGGGAATATCAGGTGCCAGCTCTTATTGAAGCAGGTTACAGAGTCATAACATATGATCGTAGAGGGTTCGGGAAATCATCCCAGCCGTGGGAAGGGTATGAATATGAGACATTTGCTTCCGATTTACATAAACTGTTAGAACATTTAGATCTTCAAAATGTCACACTCGTTGGTTTTTCTATGGGTGGAGGTGAGGTAGCTCGATACATTAGTACGTATGGAACAGATCGTATTGAAAAGGCTGTTTTTGCTGGAGCAGTTCCTCCTTATTTATACAAATCAGAAGATAATCCCGAAGGAGCATTAGATGATGCAACAATTGAAGAATTCAAAAGTGGCGTGATAAATGACCGCCTTGCATTTCTTGACAAATTTACGAAGGGATTTTTCGCGGCGGGTAATCAAACAGATTTAGTTAGTGAGCCATTCCGTATATATAATCGGGATATTGCAGCCAGTGCCTCACCTAAGGGTACGCTCGATTGTATAACGGCCTTTAGTAAGACAGATTTTAGAAAGGACTTGGAAAAGTTCAATATACCTACTCTTATTATTCACGGTGACTCTGATGCAACTGTACCTTTTGAGTTAAGTGGAAAACGTACATATGATTCCATTCCTGGTAGTGAGCTCGCTCTAATAAAAGGTGGTCCGCATGGATTAAACGCAACTCATCCAAAAGAATTTAATGAAGCGTTACTAACCTTTTTAAAAGATTAATAAAGTAATGACGATCCTATTTCAAATGAGAAGGAGGAGCAGTCTTTCTTTTTATAAGGTTGTAGGAAAACTCTTAATATGAGGAAAAAGCAGAGTGTTGCTAACTTTTAGTATAAATGAATCGTAGCAATTATTATTACACTGATATCAGGGATTGATTGGATAATTCTACACTTTTCAATACCCTTTATGTTAACTGCAATTGCATTTTTGGGGTTCTGCTAATAAAAAAGTTAGCTGTGATATATACAGTATTATAGCTATTAGCAGAATCTAGGGCACCCCGAGATGTACTTGACCTTAATTGTTATAAATGTATTTCTAAAGAAAAAAGGCAGTCTAATACCTTCTTAGTTAATAGAAGAAACTCGTCAAAAAAGGAGCCTTTGCCCAAAGTGACAAAGGCTTACTTCTTATTTATTTCCCTTTTCCGTCCCTGCATCGAAACCGTGCTTTAACTGAAAGAGTGAATTACTTTTTCTTCTTTCAGTCTCTCTATCAACTGTTTATCAATTCTATCTCTCCTTTGAATTATTCGATTCGTTTTAACGTTATATTTATGTAAATGTTTATTTAAACTAACAGTTACTCCTATAAGTGTTAATAGAATCTTCGATATTCAAATGTATACTTGTAGGAAATTTATACTTTGTATAAAACCCTACAGCCGTTCCCCATATTAATATAGTCCAGACATATCCTAATCGTAATTCATCATATTTTGACGAATATCATCTAAAACTAAGAAAGATAAATTTGCCTTAATTTGGTTACTGAGTTAATTATTTTATTATCGTAACTATAACTAATGAAGGTGAAACAGTATTGGATTGTTATCTGGGTTCAGGATGAAAAGGGCAGGCTACTATAAATCTAAATCGGAACTTTATCGGTTTCGAATTAGACAATGATTACTTTAACGAAGCTTCGAATGCTTTACATAAAGATACGACAAGTTAAGTGATGTTGTTTGAAACCTTCTGAAGCCATCGAATTACCACCCCTTGTGACTATTACGAAGACGGACTGCGGGAATGCAGCCAGTCAAACTTGTATTAACCGGGGCGGGATTTTCTATGGCCCTCTCAGGTCTGATGCTTGTCCTTATTTAATCTGCTGATCGACAATAGGTGGATTTTATTGCAAATTGGCTGTCAGGGAACATATGGGATGCAGACCTGCTATTCTCATCCCCTTTACACTGTACAAAGCGAGTCGGCTGAATCTTCTTTGGTTGAGTGAACCTGTGCCGATAGGCATAGGTGTATCAGTTGAAAAAGAAAGGGCGATCCTGTTGCTGACAGCGGTTGCGTTGCAGCAGCAGCTGTCAGCAACAGGAGGCATCGCCTTCGTCGGGCTCAGGGTTCCTCACTTTGCAAGAGCTCTGGTCGGACCTCGAAATCAGCTCTTCCTGCCGGTAGCGATTCAGATCCGCGCCTGGCTGCATACCATCGGAAGAAACATACTGGAACTCACAGGCATACCTGCGGGGATTATGATCTCTTTAATAGGGGCTCCTTATTTTATGTATTTGTTGACGAAGAGTAGGAGAAAAAGCACAATTATTGTAAAAGCTGAAGATGTCTTCAGCTTTTTTTGCTTGCCTTATCATCTTCAAATCTCTGGTGCAGCGAAGATTGGAACATAATATAAGCCCGAACTGCGAAATATAACGATACATGCACTTACACGAATCCTACTTAAGCATGATTGACTTGGTTTTTTGATTTGATATAGTTTTAGGATGCTAAAGTGAGAAGATAAGATCAGACTAAAAAAAGAGCCTTCTGCGAAAGGGGGTGCCTCCTGTGAAAAGCATACAAAGCCGTTTATTGATCATGCTGCTGATTTTCATCGTTCTGCCCTATTTCCTGTCCGTTTTTTTCATCTACACTTATACAAAAAACAGTGTGGAGCAGTATGAACTTGAAAACAGCCGAGAGCAGCTTCAGAAGAATGCGGATGAACTGGAGCAGTATTTTGACGACATGATTGATTTTCCATATATTCTGTACCGCAACCCTGATCTGTTTCGGATTTTTAAAAACGGCTTCGAAGACTCCATTTATTTCAACCCTATGACCATGGAAAAGAGTCTCGAAACCTTTTATTTAATGAGAAAAGAATTCCGGCAAATCCGTTTCTATATTGCTAAAAACAATGAGTCATTTACTGTCTATAATGCAATGATCAGCACACACAGGTATCAGCCGAATTTTCTGAACCAGGACCCGATCAAACAGCTGTATACATCTGACTCACAATATTTGATTGAGCCGCCCCACCCTCTTGAGAATTACAATAATGCAGCCATTATTCCAAAATCGGACAAAACGATGGTGATGACTTTTCACCACAAAATTATAGACGTTCTTTCTAAAAAGTTTCTTGGGATGATTACAATCGACATTGATTTGGGCGAGTACGCCCGCATTTGCAATAACCTTGTCCAGGGAGACGCATCTTCTGTTTTGCTTATTGATTCAAAAGATCGTGTCATGTATGCAAATGATCGTGCCCTGATTGGAAAACCTCTTCCTGCCGATGAAAAGCAACGTCTTGACGGGAATAGGAGCCGGCATGATGACGATATTCTCTTATCAAAGGAGTTATCAGGGTCACTGAGCGGCTGGAAATTGATTAAGGTCATGTCGAGTCAGGCTTTATATGAAGATGTCAGGAAAACCGCCTATACCAATATCCTTGTCGGCATCGGCGTAGGAATACTGGGTTTGCTGATGATAGGCATTATCTCAAATAGGATTACCCGTCCCATTACGAGGCTGAGCAGCAAAGTCCGCTCCATTGAAGGCGGAAATATGAATGTCCCTTTTGATGATACCAAAAGTGATGAAATTGGCCATTTGGAGTCACACATGAAGGACATGATGAACCGGATCAATTCCCACATTGACCGTGAATATAAGCTTGAAATTGAAAACAGGAAGAACCAGTTCAGGGCGTTAAAATCACAGGTTAATCCTCATTTTTTGTTTAACGCTTTACAATCCATCGGCGCTGTTGCCCTCAGGTCGAATGCACCAAAGGTCTATCAATTGCTGACTACGCTGTCCAAAATGATGCGTTACTCAATGCAGGCAGATCAATGGGTACGGGTTCGGGATGAAGCTGAGTATACAAAAGCGTACCTCTCGCTTCAAACAGAGCGTTTTGGTGAAAATGTAAGTTACTCGGTCAATATCGATGAGTCCATTTTGGACATGACTATTCCAAGTATGATTCTGCAGCCTCTAGCAGAGAATTTCTTTAAACACACGTATGAGGAAGGTTACAGCAACGCTCATTTGTCCATTAACGGGGAAAAACAAGGAAACGATCTGTGCTTTACTGTCGTGAATGATGGTCCGGGTCTGACGGAAGAAGAGCTTCAGACTCTACGGGAACATATCTATACACCCCCTTACGAAGGGACTTATTCGCATGAACATATAGGCTTGAAGAATATTCGTGACAGGCTGCTTCTAGGGTATGGACCAAGTGCAGAAATGAAAGTAGATTCTAATGACGGACTGGGGTTTTCCGTCAGCATGAGGATCCCGATAAAGACCCCCTTGGGAATGATAAAGACTTACTTCAGGAAAGGAGATGAACACGGTGAAAGCACTGATTGTCGATGATGAATTCAATGTGCGGGACGCCATACGCCATTTAGGCCAGTGGGAAACTTACGGCATCACCAAGCTATTGGAAGCCAAAAATGGCCATGAGGCAAAATCACTGATTGAAAAAGAACGTCCGGAGATTATCTTTACAGACGTGAAAATGCCCGGTATGGGCGGAATCGAACTGATTGAGTGGCTGGATTCCATTTCCTATCCGGGGAAAGTTATTTTCATTACTGGTTATAACGATTATTCCTATATGCGCAAAGCCATTCAGCACAGCAGCTTTGATTACCTGCTGAAGCCGATTGAGTATGAGGCGTTCAATCATACACTGGAAAAATCGGTACAAGCCTGGAAGGATGACTTCGAACATGCTGAAGTGCTGGAAGATGTGAAAAAACTGCGGAGAAACCAGTTAGCCACTGCGATATGTCTGGGGGACCGTTCAGATTCAATCAGCCTTGCCGAGTTTCTTCCTGAATCGGAGGGCTATATGCTGACGCTGCTCTCCTTTTACCAGATGCACAATCCGGATCTCTATATCCAAAAGCTTTCAGCTGAGCTTACGGACCGCAAATTAGGAAATGCGTTTTCCCTGCAGACGGATCTTAACCTCTGCCTTGTTATCACCATTCGCGATCAATGGCTCTCCGTTGAGGAATGGATCAGCCAGGAGTTCGATATCCCGGTAAGGCTTGTAACTGAAGAACAGGTCGAAACTTTATCGGATATCAGGACCTCGTTTCAGGCTCTGCAGAAAAAGCTCGAGGAACAAAACTTCCGATCCATCCACCGTCTGGATGAAATAGATGCCGCTCGCCGCATGGAAGACATGGTTTCCTATGTTGACATGTATTATATGGAGGATTTGAGTCTGGAAAAGCTGTCGAATGTTTTCTTTTTAAGCCGCGAGCATATCTCAAGAAAATATAAGCAAGAAACCGGAATGACCCTGTCCAAATACATCACGGAGCTTAGAATCAGCCAGGCAAAGTCGTGGCTGAAACAAAAAGACAAAAGCATTTACTCCATCTCGACCATGCTTGGCTATCAGGATGAAATCTACTTTTCAAAGCTATTTAAAAAGGTCGTCGGCATGACGCCTTTTGAGTTCAGGAACAGGAACGATCAACATGAATCTAAAGGGGTGACATGATGAAAAACAGGTTTTTATCCCTTTTGTTAATCGGAGCCGTTAGCCTGCCTCTTTCTGCATGTCAGGACGTAGCCCCACCAGAAAAAACGGAAAAGACAGAGCGGAAAATCACGCTGGATTTAAGGAATCCGAAAGTGGAAATCTCCACTCAATTTGAAGAAATGACGCGTGCTTATGAACGGGAAAACCCTCACGTCAATATCAGGGTACATACTGTTGGAGGAGCAATGGATGACCTCGCCGACCTAAAAGCCGAAATGGCGACCGGCACTGGTCCGGATATCTTTACAAACAGCGGCTATGAAAATGCCAAGCTGTGGCGGAACTATCTGGAGGATCTTTCAGGGGAGCCCTGGATTAATCAAGCATACAAAGAATCCCTGACGCCGGTCACATTGGACGGGAAAATTTACGGAATGCCGGTTAACCTTGAAGGGTATGGCTTTATCTATAATAAGGATCTATTTAAACAAGCCGGCATTACTGAACAGCCCGCCACTCTTTCTGAACTGACAGCAGCTGCCGAAAAGCTGCAGAATGCAGGCATCACTCCCTTTGCGACAGGCTACTATGAAGACTGGAAATTGGGCGACCATCTAATGAATGTTGCTTTTGCCCAGCAAAAGGATACTGATGCTTTTATAAGAAATTTAAATAACGGAACGGAAAAAATCAGTACCAATCAAACATTTAAGGATCTCCTTGCCCTGCTGGATCTCACCATAAAGTACGGAAACGATAATCCACTGTCAACGGACTATACAATGGAAGTGAATCTGTTTACCTCCGAAAAAGCAGCCATCATTCAGCAAGGCAACTGGATTCAGCCGATGATCGATCAAGCTTCGCCTGACATGAACATCGGTTTTATGCCGATTCCGATTAATGACCGACCTTTAAAGGAAGCCCTTGTCGTCAGCGTTCCAAATTATTGGGCCGTAAATAAACAGTCCATTCCTGAAAAGAAAAAAGAAGCCAAGAAATTTTTAAATTGGATGGTGTTGTCAGAACAAGGAAAACGGTTCATGACGGAAGAATTCAAATTCATACCTGCGTTTAAGAACATTAAAACTGATGATATAGGGCCACTCGCAGAAGAAACTCTTCGAAATTACAAAGATGGGAACACCGTCCCATCTAACTGGTTTCACTTCCCTGTTGAAATAAGGGAAGAATTCGGAGCCGCGACTCAGCTCTATGTCGGGAAACAGCTGAACCGCAATCAGCTGCTCAATGAATATCAGAAGTCCTGGGAGAGGTTTTCGAAGGAATAGCCTCTTGCCGGGGCTTTTTTTGCCTTCCAAAATTGCGATATCAATATACGACTAAATTCCAATCAATATGTGGCATACCCCTCTTTTCATGAATCGCCTATAATTCTACTGTACTAGCAAACACATAAAACGAGGAGGAAGATTTATGAACTTTAGCAGGCTTGCCAAACAGGCAACAGCAGGAATACTTAGTACTGGCATTCTATTAAGCGGTACTGTTACCCAATCATTTGCAGCTCCAAAGGATCCGGCAGATTACAAAGAAACGTACGATACTTCACAAATCACTCGATCAGCTATGAAAGATATGATTAATCAGCACGGTGATACTAGATATGCCGTTCCTAAGTTTGACGAATCCACAATTAAAAACATCCCTTCTGCCAAAAAAGTAACGGAATCAGGCGAAACCATTGACTTAGATGTGTGGGATACATGGCCATTGCAAAACGCTGATGGAACTGTTGCAGAGTACAAAGGATATCATATCGTTTTTGGATTAGCAGGCGATCCTAAAAACGCGAGTGATACGTTCATCTACATATTCTACAAAAAAGTGGGCGACAACTCCCTTGATGCTTGGAAGAATGCTGGAAGAGTATTTGATGAGAATGATAAAAACGTTCCAAATGATCCTTACCTAAAAGAGCAAGCCGAAGAGTGGTCAGGTTCTGCAACCTTCACTGAGGACGGGGAAGTTCGCTTATTCTATACAAACCGTGAACCGTATATACCTGAGTCGGGGAATTATGGGAAACAAACCTTGACAACCGCTCAAGTGAACCTTTCAGAGCCAGATTCTGAAACATTAAAAGTGGATGGTGTTGAGGATTACAAATCCATCTATGAAGGCAAAGACAGCAAGTACTACCAAACTGTAGATAAATTTGTAGAGGACGGGAATTCCGCTGATAATCATACCTTCAGAGACCCTCACTATGTAGAAGACAACGGCCGCAAATACCTTGTATTTGAAGCAAATACGGGTACAGAATATGGCTACCAAGGCGAAGAATCGCTATACAATAGAGCTTATTATGGCAACAGCAATAAATTCTTCCAGGGTGAGAAAAACAAACTTATGCAAAGCCCTAAAAAAGAGTTAGCTGAACTTGCAAACGGTGCAATTGGAATTATTGAAGTAAACGACGATTATACGTTGAAAAAAGAAATGAAGCCATTGATTGTTTCCAATACGGTCACAGATGAAATCGAACGTCCAAACATCTTTAAAAAGGACGGCAAGTGGTATTTATTCACAAGTTCAAGAGGATCAAAAATGACCATTGATGGAATCGATAATCAAGATATTTACATGTTAGGCTACACGTCAAATTCCTTAACTGGCCCATATAAACCATTAAATAAAACGGGCATCGTCCTGCATCAGGATCTAGATCCATATGACATCACTTGGAACTATGCACACTATGCAATCCCGCAGGCTGACAGTGATAATGTTGTAGTGACAAGCTACATGACAAACAGAGGTTATTTTGAAGACAATAAATCTACCTTTGCCCCAAGCTTCCAGCTTAACATTAAAGGGAAACAAACATCGGTAGTAAAAGACAGTATTCTTGAACAAGGTCAGATTACGGTTAAGTAGTTACCAGTGAAAAGAAAAAGAAAATGTCAGGAAAACTTGGCATTTTCTTTTTTCTATTTTAAAAGAAAAAAGTGGTGAGTTTAAGTGAACAAAAAGAAATATAAGATGGTTGCATTATTCGTTCTTGGATTAGGGATGGTTATTAGCACAGGAATTTTGATTCATTCATTTTATAAAACAAAAGAAGCTACTCCGCCAAATAAGGTAGAAAGGCACTCATACCGAGCTGCCTATCATTTTACTTCTCCTGATCATTGGAAAAACGATCCACAGAAGCCCCTTTTCTATGAAGGAAATTATCATTATTTTTACCTCTATAATGGAGATTACCCGGATGGAAATGGTACAGAATGGCGACATGCCACCTCTAAAGATTTAATTCACTGGAAGGATGAAGGAATTGCCATTCCAAAATATACGAATCAAAATGGGGATCCATGGACAGGGTCAGTCGTTGTAGACAAGGAAAATACAGCTGGGTTTGGAAAAGAGGCTTTTGTGGCGATCGCAACACAACCCTCTAAGGATGGCCAGAAACAAGAACAATTTCTATGGTACAGTACGGACAAAGGAAATACGTTTACCTCTTACAGTGACGAGCCTATTATGAAAAATCCAGGAACGAAGGATTTTAGAGATCCAAAAATCATCTGGGATAACACGAATCAAAAATGGGTCATGACCATGGCCGAAGGATCGAAAATAGGTTTTTATGAGTCTTATAACCTGAAAGATTGGCGCTATACGAGCAGTTTTTCCACTAAGAACATTGGAGTTTTAGAGTGCCCTGACCTTTACCAGATCCGTGCTGATGACGGGACAGTAAAGTGGGTGCTGGGCGTCAGTGCAAACGGTAAAGCAGCAGGGAAACCCAACACCTATGCATACTGGACAGGAACGTTTAATGGAACGGAATTTCTTCTAGATAACAATGAACCGCAATGGCTAGACTACGGTTTCGATTGGTATGGCGGAGTAACGTTTGAAGATGGCAAGGCAAGTGACAAATTAGACAAACGCTATGCCCTCGCTTGGATGAATAACTGGGCCTACGCCAACAATACGCCGACATTAAAAGAAGGGTTTAACGGAATGGATTCGATCGTCCGTCAAATTGAACTAAAGCGTGAAGGCGAGAACAAGTATTATCTTTCTTCACAGCCTTCAGAAGCATTAAAAGAATTGTCAAGCTCAACGAATTCTTTTGATAAAATCGAAGTGGATGGCTCGGAAACACTTGATGTTAAAGGAGATACCTATCAAATAGAGGCAGATCTCTCATGGTCGGATTTTAAGAATGCAGGATTTAGGCTCAGGGAGTCAGAAGATCAAAAACGCCGCGTTGACGTAGGCATTTCTGCAGAAGGAAATTACTCTTATGTCAATCGGGTATTCACAGATCAACCTGACGAAACGAATCAGTTGGTTGAAAGTACTGCACCATTTGATGTCAGTAAGAAGAAGGTTCATTTAAAGATTCTCGTCGATAAAACCAGTATTGAAGTTTTTGTGGATGATGGAAAGGTTGCTTATTCAAACTTAATATTCCCTCATGATGAAGATAAAGGAATTACTCTCTTCACCGATGGCGGCAAAGCAATCTTTAAGAATATGAAGGTTACACATTTTGATCCGATTAATTGAACCTCATCTTGGCAGATACCTTTCATATGAATACACATACATTCTTTTATAAGAAATGACTCTTCAAATATGAACATTTACTAAAGGGGCATCACCAACTTTTCGCCCAAAACATACGTTAAGCAAATTTCGACATAGAAAAAGCTCGATTTCTATAAGCCTATGTACTGAAACTTATCTTTGTCATATTAACTGAACATAGATAAATGTATGAGTTATTGAACATCAACAGATGAGGAAAATCGTCATAAATCCTTCAGCTAAAATGTGTTAAGAAACTTAGGTTTTCAGAACAGAACTTTAGTTCTTAACACCTTACGGGAAATGATACAATTTTAGGTTTTATTTCTCTCAGAAACACTTGGGTTTAATGGATATTCCATATACCATATATAAACTCTTTAATTCTCACATATGACAGTCGGGGAAATTCATAAAAACCATGGAAAGTTTTCCTGGTAAAGTAAAGAGGGGAGCCTCGCAGGACTTAGCTAAAATGGGACTCATTATCGTATCGTTCACCATTAAAGACATTCAGGCTAAAATGGATATCATGAGTCGCTTGTAAAGCCAAGGATTACGCAGGTGAAGAGGGAGGCAGATATAGCTCCGTCGATGCAGAGAAAAAATCGCGAATCAAGCGAGCCGAAGCGAACATGAATATGGCAGCAAGCAAGGAAGAATAACAGGGGGAAATTTAAGGGGCACTTACCTCAGTATGTAGACAAAGTGGGTTCGGAAATCGACATCCAAATTGTATAGGCAAAAAACTGTAGGTCCAATCATATAGACAAGGGAGCTACAGTTTGTAGACTACTATCTAAAAGTTAAACCAAAGTTGATTGGAGAGAAAGGTGCGAGACTCCTGCGGGAAAAACGCGTCCAGGGGAGACCCCGCAGGCGCAAAGGCGCCGAGGAGGCTTCCCGGACCGCCCGCGGAATGCGAGTGCCTGGAGCGGAAATCAACATCTAAATCGTACAACCATAAAAAAACTGTAGGCAAACTCAATTTTCATCAAGTTTGCCTATAGTCTCAGGTAAGGGACGATTATACTTTTGAATAGTTTTGGCAGTTTATCTGGTCTTTTATACTACTTAACAAATATGTTCGTCATACTCGGTTTTCAAGTAATTCATCATCCTTTGTTTTTGGTGGGAATAATGAAAGCAATTAAAGTAATAGGAAAAGTCGTCAAAAAAGAGAGGGTTTTTATCATCGAAGCCATAAGAATTTAAAAAATCCGAGATTACTTTTTCTTGTTCCACTACATCGAACAATCCGGATATATAAAAATGATAACTGAATTTATCATATAAAAAAAGGTATCCTGTATCATCAAAAATATTTTTCACTGTATGACCATCCAATTCTAACTCACTCCTTCCTTACCAATATACCTTTTTATCCATGAAATTATTCAGAGCTCATCTTTCAGGGAATATTATTATATTTATTGCAGCGTGTTTTTTATGCCTTCAATACATTAAAGGTATGAAATAAATGCAGGCAGAAAGAATAGGGAACGAAAAAAGCACATCCAATAAGGATGTGCCCAGACTGTAGACAAACTCGATGAAAATCGAGTTTGTCTATTTTTATGGC
>NZ_JVPL01000213.1:0-5704 GCF_001054655.1 Bacillus sp. 220_BSPC | reverse complement strand
TCAATCGGCGAAACGCCTTTATCGAACTCTATTGTATTGGATTCTATCATCAATACATACTTCCCATTAATCTTTCCTAAATGAATGCTTTCGCCAAAATCGGCTAATAGTCCTTTGACGGATGTACTGCCAAGCTTCATTCGCATTTCGGCTTCAGGTGTATGCTCGACAATCTGGGCTGTGGCTTCGACGACTTGGTGCGTTTCAAGGCGTTCTTGAATTTCCCGCTTTTCACTAGTTTCCCAGATTTCCAGGTCCTGTTCGAATTTCTGCAGTTCGTCACTGTTTTCTTCGAATTGAGCGGATACATGTTCATGGACCATATGGATGACCTGGTTTTTCATGATTTCCGGCATCGATTCGCCATATTCGACGAATTTCAAGAAGTCCTCGAAGTAGCGGGCATGTGAGGCCTGATGGATCTTCAGTTCGCCTTCTTCGACCATTCCTTCTTCGGGCATGTAGGGGTATTGGATGGATTTCATATTTTTAGTGGTGATTGCCATTTCAACGTGCCTAATCAAGGTCCGTTCATCCGAAATGGAAGCAACTTTCGGCTCGAAATCACATTTTAGTAAGAAAACGAATGGTTCATCAAGATATTTCGTTAATTTTGCCGATGCGATTATGAAGACACCGCCACGGACGGCACTCGTATCAATATAAGACCGCGTGAATTGTTCATTTTCCTCTTGGAATTCCTGTTTTGTTTTTGCATATCGAACACGGTTAAATACATTGTAATTAGGGTTGGAATCAAGTGCATGTCCTTCTTCGACAATAAAAGAACCAATTTTCGTTGGTATTTGTTCAGTTTTTGGATGACGGTCGACTTTCCGTTTGGAAATCTTCATCAATTCCCCATCCAAAAAATCCTTTAGAGGACTTTCTTCGTATTCTTCTGTATCAAGAGTTTGGAAATGTTTAAAACGCTTATCAGCCTGATCGCCTTTTCCTTCGACTTGGATTAAATAAAAAGACAGATAGGTAATTGCAAAATCCATGAATGTCACCTTCTTCAATTATTAAGCATAATTCCCGTACTTTTTTTAAGACTTAATAAGTATAGTGATGTACTTTGATTCCGTCAAACTATTGGTGCATGAATGATCAGGATAATATTGGAGTATTATTTCATAATAATACTTATACAAAAATAACGAATGAACTTATATTGGATTAAAAATATTAGAAACTTATACAAGTAGCGCACTTTATTAATATTAAAATAATGAATTGTTAATCCTTATTTGTTAAATATTGATATTCCTGTTGAATATTAAGGATTACCTTCCAAATAAAATTCAAAAAACAGAATTTTACAATAATAAATCATTGACGAAGGAAGGGGTAATACGTATAATTTGAAAGTCAGACAATTCAGGAATTGTAGAAATTTGTCGAAATTTCTTCGATATAAATGAAAGTGAATTTATTTGTCTGTAGTTTTCAGAATAGTTTATAAAATTTACGGAGGAAAGAACATGAGTATTTTTAGGAAGAAGTCCATTGAGGACTTGTTGAAAAACGCCGGTTCCGGCGGTAAGGGATTGAAACGGGAACTAGGGGCTTGGGATTTAACGATGCTAGGAATTGGAGCGATTATTGGGACAGGCATATTTGTATTAACAGGTACTGGTGCAGTGAATGCTGGTCCTGCACTTTCATTATCTTTCGTCATTGCTGGGCTTGCCTGTTTATTCGCTGCACTTTCTTATGCAGAATTTGCAGCTTCCGTGCCGGTATCCGGTTCGACTTATACGTATGCTTATGCAACTTTAGGTGAATTCGCCGCTTGGATAATCGGATGGGATTTAATTCTTGAATACTTATTGGCTGTTAGTGCCGTATCGGCTGGGTGGTCGGGCTATTTCCAATCATTTTTAAGTGGATTCGGAATTAACTTTCCAGAGAAATTGACGGCAGCACCAGGTTCGGTCGAAGGTGTCACGACTTATATGAACTTGCCGGCCTTTTTGATAGTCATGGCGATTACCTTTTTGATTTCCATAGGTACGAAACAAACGACCAGAATCAATAATATAATGGTCGTTATTAAAGTGTTGGTAGTGTTGTTGTTCATCGTTTCTTCTATCTATTATGTGAAACCGGAAAACTGGCAGCCTTTCATGCCATTTGGTATCGATGGAGTATTTTCAACTGCCGCATTAATGTTCTTTGCCTTCATCGGCTTTGATGCAGTTGCATCTGCTGCTGAAGAAACAAGAAATCCAGGAAAGAATTTACCACGCGGAATCCTCGGATCTTTGGTCATTTGTGTTGTGCTTTATATGCTTGTAAGTTTAATCATGACAGGTGTGGTACCGTATGCACAATTCAGTAAGGCTCTTGATCACCCGATTTCTTTGGTCTTGCAAAGCGCAGGACAAAATTGGGTTGCAGGAATCATCGATCTAGGTGCCTTCCTCGGAATGACAACGGTGATTTTGGTAATGTTGTATGGACAAACGCGAATCATGTTTGCGATGTCACGTGATGGGCTGATGCCAAAATCCTTATCAAAACTTCATAAAAAATATAAAACACCTTATGCAGCTTCATGGATATTTGGTATGATAGCGGCCGTATTGGGAGCATTCATACCTCTTGGTGAATTGGCAGAGTTGGTCAACATCGGAACATTGACTGCTTTTACGATGATTTCCGTAGCGGTCATCGTTTTACGGAAAACAAGACCGGATATGAAACGAGCTTTTTATTGTCCGGCAGTACCGCTCGTTCCTGGCCTGGCAATCGTTTTTTGCGTATTCTTGATGATTCAGCTAGGGAGTCATACATGGATAAGGTTTTTCATCTGGATGGCTATCGGAGTAGTCATTTACTTCGCTTATTCCCGTAAGCATTCCAATCTTAACCAGCAGGAAAATGATCATTGAAAAAAACACTTTTTGAGAGTTTCAGTTTGACGACTAAAGGGGTTAGGAAGGCTGAAGGCTATCTCCCCGAACCAAGATTTTAAATGAAAGCTTGGTTATCCTTCATGTATTTTTGTTTTTTCGCTAGCCAGTTAAATTCAGCAGGAGTGTCGCGAATTTCTTCAATCCTGTGAGGGTTTCATAGAGATGTAAAAAACCAAAAAATATAAACTAGTCTTATTCAAGTGTTCGAAATGAGTCCAGCCTACAGTTTATTCTTAAAATAGATTCCAGTTGATTGGAACGGAAGGTACGAGACTCCTGCGGGAAAAGAGCGCCGAGGAGGCTCCCGGACCGCCCGCGGAAAGCGAGTGCCTGAAGTGGAAATCAACGTTCATATCCTACACTCTCTCAAAAAAGTATACGATCTGAGACACTCTCTGGAGTGTCTTTTTTGTTTGGACATATATCGTTCATAAGTCTTATGTAAAAGAAGAAAATTTCTCGAAGTGAATTAAGATAAACAGACTTATGTCGAAATAGTATATATGGGGTAAAAAATGGGGGGCAATTCAATCATGAAAAGAATATGGAGAAATAAACAAAAGATAGATTCTATAGACTATATGCAATATAAAGAACACGTCGGTATCAATATCAGGGATTATCCGAGCGTATTGAATCAAGTGGACATGATTCATTTGACCATCGAGGATTTGTGCATAATTCGTTCTTTACAGGAACAAGTGAAGGAACATTTGACACAAATTGTAGGGGATTTTTATAAAAATCTAGAAAATGAACCCTCTTTAATAAAAATCATTAAGGACAATGGTTCTGTTGATAGGTTGAAAAAGACACTGCATCGTCATATGTTCGAAATGTTTAGCGGAACCATTGATGATGCATATATTAAACAGCGTTATATTATCGCACAAGTACATGTGCGAATTGGACTTCAGCCAAAATGGTATATGAGTGCATTTCAGGATTTATTGCAATCATTGATCATTCATGTGATTTCCAACATAAAAAATATTGAGCAATATCAAGATAACATTCTGGCTGTCACTAAAATTTTTAATTTAGAGCAGCAAATAGTTTTAGAGGCATATGAACTTGAAAATGAGAAGATTCGCCAAAAAAACTTAGCAGAAAAAGAGACGATTAAACTACAGGTCAATCATAATGCAGAGGAATTGGCAGCAATCAGTCAAGAGACCAGTTCAGCAACTCAATTAATGGCAAGTAAGGTAGGGGAAATTCATGATTTCACCCAAAAGGGGTCAGAAATAGCCATACATGCAGAGGGAAAGTCAAATGAGGGAGTCGAACTGTTACAGGGATTAGAGAAAAGATTGGTAAAAACGCAGGAGCAAATGACGATCATTTCAAAAGATATGGAGCAGCTTTCCAATACTTCAAAGGAAATTGAACGAATTGTCACGATCATCACCTCAATTGCCGAGCAAACGAATTTGTTGGCGTTGAACGCAGCGATTGAAGCGGCAAGAGCTGGTGAAAATGGTAAAGGATTTGCGGTTGTGGCTGGTGAGGTAAGGAAGCTATCAGAAAATACCAAGGACTCGGTTTCTGAAGTAGTGAAGTTGATTAATGGAATCGCTCATTTTACCAATGTCATGAACACGTCAATTTCCATGGTTAGCGGGGAAATTACTAAAGGTACAAAACAAGGAAATGAAACGGGCATATTTTTTACTGATATAGCAAAGGCCATGCTTTCTGTTAAAGAGCAGAATATTAAGATCACCAAGGAAATGACAGAGCTGAATGATATATTCGAGGAAATTAATGAAGCGTTCAATCAAGTGGCCGTTTCCTCGGATCAATTGACTCAATTGACAATGAACTTGTAATGAAGTTGAACGGTTTTTGAGATCAGCTCTATAGGCTAATTTGTATTTTAATAAATAACTCGATAGAATATTTCTAAAAACCCCCAAAGCGGTCTATAGAATATGAACAAACTATAAACAGGGATTTAAATCACTTCCCATTGGATGCCGTTAACAGGCTGCTCAATAAATCACTTGATAAAATATAAGTTTAATGTTATATTAATAAAGCGATGAGCTAATTTGTGTAAGTCGAAGAACAAGCTTTTAGCTAAACGTCGGGATGTGGCCTGACGGTTCTGCGCCACAAACGCATCAAAGACGCCTGCTGCGTGCAGGCGTCTTTTTCATTTTATCGATTCCTTTTTTGCAGCTTGTACGTCATCTTTGAATTCCTCTTGTATTTCTTCTGTTATTCCCTTGGTTGCATCCTTAAATTCCCTTAGCGAGGTGCCGACTGCCCGTCCGATTTGAGGCAGCTTGTTCGGTCCAAAAACAATTAAAGCTAAAAGAAGGATTAAAATTAAACCGGGAAAACCAATGTTTGAAAGCATAACCAGTCACTCCAATCAAATCTATTAGTTAATATTATAGACTCCTTCCATGTATTTGCAAATGGTATTTAGAATATATTATAGTGATCAACATCCGATGAT
The DNA here is from genome assembly GCF_001054655.1 of Bacillus sp. 220_BSPC. NCBI lineage: Bacteria > Bacillati > Bacillota > Bacilli > Caryophanales > Bacillaceae > Bacillus > Bacillus sp. 220_BSPC. The sequence continues at coordinate 316 of NZ_JVPL01000213.1, read as the reverse complement.
CTTCGCAAGGCAAACACTTCAATTCCCTCACCATTCTATCTTGCACATTCTATTTATTAATATTTACTTACCCAATTATGTTATTCCCCTAAAAAGATTTCAATGAAAGTGGGGGACGGTAAACCAGAGTGACGTCTGACGTTTTGGGCATGTAACTGATTTGGCTACACCAGCTTAATGTGTGGCATGAAATTTTTTTGTTGCATGGGAATGATAAAACTTGCAAGTTTGAAGATATTTCGGTATTATAACTATACAAGCTGCGTTGTTCGTAATGATAATTAAGTTTTAACCTTTAAGCTGTAATAGGGAGTTT
>NZ_JVPL01000212.1:0-26081 GCF_001054655.1 Bacillus sp. 220_BSPC | reverse complement strand
GGACCAATGCCTTGGTCCGCACTACTAATCTTAGTATGTTTTAATTTTACCTTGATTCGTTGATGATTGTAGTAATGGATATATTCTTCTAGCTCTTGTTTGAAATGCTCCATGCTTTCAAATTCTTGAAGATAGAGTAATTCGGATTTTAATAAGCCAAAGAAGTTTTCAATGACCGCATTATCGAGACAATTTCCTTTACGGGACATGCTTTGTGTAATGTTATGTTTTTTCAAATCATGCGAGTATTGTTTCATCTGATAATGCCAGCCCTGATCTGAATGGAGAATGGGTGAATCTTTCGATTCCAAGCGATCAAAGGCTTTATCCAGCATTTTGGAAACGAGCGGATAAACAGCACGAGATTCGATATTATAGGCGATGATTTCCCTATTAAACAGGTCTAGAATGGCCGATAAGTATAGTTTCTCCCCAGCTAGATGGAATTCTGTGACGTCTGTCACCCATTTTTCATTGGACTTTACCGCCTTAAAATCACGTGCTAGAATGTTGGGCGCAATCTTGCCGATGTTCCCTTTGTACGAACGGTATTTCTTCATGCGAACTAATGACTTCAATCCTAGTTCATTCATCAATCGGAGAACTGTTTTATGATTGATGCGAGCACCTCGGTTACGTAATTCTAGGGTGATACGCCGATACCCATAACGCCCTTTATGCGTATGGAATATCTCTTTGATAAGGGATTTAATTTCTGTGTATTTATCCTCACGCCCGAAGGCGTTTACCCAATAATAGTACGTACTCCGTGCCATTTTAGAAATGGATAGAAGCAGATTTAAATCAAATTGTTTCCTTAGTTCATGGACTACTTTCGCTTTTTCTTTGTAAGGCTTCCTTTTCTTGAACTAAGGCATTCAACTTTTTTAGATAGGCATTCTCTACACGTAAGTATTCTAATTCGGCAAGAAGTGCTTCTTGAGAGCCATTAGCTGGCGATTTTTTCTTAGTATCTTTTTTTATGGATAGACGCCCCTTTTTCTTTGGTTTAAGGGCGTCTATACCTCCTTCCTTAAACTGATTTGCCCAATTCAAAAGTGTAGAATCAGAAGGAAGGTTATAGTGTACTGCGGTCTCGTTGATCGATGCCCCATATTCGTTCATATATTTAAGTACCTCTAGTTTAAAGGGCAGAGTGTAATTTGTATAGGATGAAACAAGTCCTTCCATCCCATGTTTTAGATAGCGAGCGACCCATCTTTTCAGTGGGGATAAACCTACATTTCTTTCTTGAGCAATGGATTTATAGGATTTTTTCCCTTCTAAGTACTCTAAAACAGCATTTGATTTTTCTTCTATTGTATATTTAGTCAAAAAAACTGCACCTCCAATTGTTAGATGTTGTCTAACAATTGGGGTGCAGTTCAGCTGAACGGTTCTTTATTTCTTCTACGTTAAACCCACAGTCTTTACAAAAACTTAACAAAATCTTAAAAATATGATTAAAAATAGACGATAGCAGTTACAAAAAAGAGGACAGGTTCATTTATTATATAAGGATGATTATAAAAAGTACAATTTTTACATTGCTAGACAATCACCCTTTCACATTAAACAAATAATAGTATGGGGGGTGTTAGAGATGATTAAAAAAACAATTATCCCTGCGGCTGGATATGGGACAAGGAGTTAACCGATTACAAAGGTTGTTACAAAAGAATTATTCCCGATTGGTGTTAAACCTGCTATTCATTATGTTCTAGAGGAGGCAATGGCGTCAGGAATTGAGGAGATATTAATTGTCGTTTCACGCTCAAAAATCTGATTGTAGACTATTTTGATCGTTCACTTGAACTTGAAGCATTTCTTAAGAAAAAACAAAAAACTCATTTATTAGAAAAAAACAAGATTCCTAATATTCATATCCAAGATACTCGACAACCATATGCTAGAGGTCTAGGTGATGCTATCCTCTTAGGTAAAATTTTTGTTGGAAATGAACCATTTGCTGTATTGTTGCCGGATGAAGTTATTTTTGAAAAAAAGACGGCTGGATTAGGTCAGTTAATAAAAGTCTATGAAAGACATAAAAAAAGTGTACTCGGCCTTTATGAAGTTGAAAATCAGTTGTTGTCAAACTACGGTGTCGTTGAATGGCAAAAGCTAGAGAAGGATATAGGTAAAGTTTTCAGTATCGTTGAAAAACCATCAAACAATCCACCTTCAAATTTAGCTGTCATTGGAAGATATGTATTCAATCCATTGATTTTTTCCTATTTAGAAAAGATAAAACCTGGAGTGGGAGACGAAATTCAATTAACAGATGCCATTAATGAAATGCTAAAATCGGAAAATTCTTATGGAGTAACGATTCATGGAAACAGATTTGATATTAGTAGATTTGAAGAGTACATGGCTGCAAATCAATTTATTCAACCATTTAATGAGTAATACCTCAAATTAAAGAATGGAGAAGAGTTAGAAGAATTATAGGTAAGTTTAAATGTAGCATAGGAATCCTAATTTCCATGATTCTTGTAAAATTTTCGTACCGGTAAGTTACTATTGCTAAATGGATTAAAATTGTGAAAATCCCCTTGAAATATTATCGATTTCTTTGCGAATTTTACAATTTCTGTGTTGTTATAGTAGATTTGCCGTTCCTTAACAAAAACTGAATCATAGATTAAAAATAGGTATAAGGGGTTTCAATATTTCTCTGACCAAAATTTAATGGAAGGGCTGTCTTCAATGAAAATCGCATTAATTTGTACGGAAATGTTTACCGTTCCTCCTATTGGAGGAGGGGCCATTCAAGTATTAATAGATGGTGTGACACCTCATTTAAGCAAAGAGCATGATTTGACTATTTATTGCATTACACACCCGGATTTTCCTGACCGGGAAGTAGTAAATAGTGTCGAATACATTCGTGTTCCGCGTGAAAATTACGTGTTCAATGTCGGCAAAGAGCTATCCAAAAAACACGCAAACAAAGAGTATTACGATGTAGTTCATGTATTCAACCGCCCACGTGATCTACTTATTTATAAGACTGCTATGCCGGAAAGTAGGTTCGTTCTGAGTCTTCATAATGAAATGTTTAAGGAAGGCAAAATCTCCACCGAAATGGGTAATTTGGTCATAAAAGCGGTCGATAAGATCATGACAATTAGCGAGTATATCGGAAAAACCATAACCTCCCGGTTTCCTTCGGCCAAACGTAAAGTGAAGGCTGTGTATTCGGGAATTAATTTGAACCGATATAAACCGGTCTGGGATAAGGAAGTACAATCTTTAAGGAGCGAACTACGACAAAAATATGGTGTGGATGATAAGAAAGTAATCTTATTCGTAGGGCGCTTAAGCGCAGTAAAAGGTCCAGATATTCTTATTAAAGCGATGAAGCAAGTCATTAAGAAACATAATGATTCGGTATTGGTTATTGTGGGAAGCAAATGGTTTAGTGACGATAGGATTGACGATTTCGGATTAAGCCTGCGCCAGCTTGCCGAATCGCTAGGAAAAGACAAAGTAATCTTCACCGGTTTTGTACCTCCAAGCGAAATTCCTTCTCAATTCCTGATTGGGGATATATTTGTATGCAGCTCCCAATGGCAAGAGCCTTTAGCTAGAGTACATTATGAAGCCATGGGTACAGGGTTACCTATTATTACTACCAACCGAGGTGGAAACGCGGAGATTATGAAACATCTTAATAACGGCATCGTAATCGAAGATTATACGAATCCGGAAGCTTTTGCAGATGCAATATCATTTTTATTATCCAATGAGCAAGAGGCTGACATTTTGGCAAAAGCCGGCAGGGCGTTCGTTGAAACGAACTTTGGGTTTGAACATGTGGCAAAACGATTGGAAAATCTTTATCTTGCTTCGATTAAAAGAAATAAACCTTAGGGAGGTGTCTGAATGGACACTATATTTGCTGAAGTTGTAAAAAGAGTGATCTCTCATTATCCGTTAAAGGTTGATAATATCTATTTGCTGTCCTTTAAAGGAAAAAAAGCTGTATGGTCGATTGAAACGGACATTGGTGAGGTAATCATGAAGAAAGTTCCGTTTGATGAGAACCACATTAAATTTATGATTCATGCCATTGACTATCTGAGAGACAATGGAATTCACACACCTGGTGTAATCAATACCGATTCTGGAGAAGGTTATGTGAAGCTTGATGACGAATACTTCGTAGTCTTTGAAGCGGTCTACGGAAGATCGCCGGAATATGAGCATGAAGATGAGTTACTAATGATATTAAGAGGAATGGCCTCATTTCATAAAGCCTCAAAGGGGATTGAATTTCCAAAAGGAGAATTCCCTTCGTTTCTCTTAACAGAATGGAAATCAGACCTGCAAAGAAGATACGAGAAGTTGTTAAAATGGAAAGAACAGAGATCTCAGGTAACGGATAAAAATGAATTTGATAAGCAATTTTTAAAACATGTGGAAACGTTCTTAAAGCAGTGTCAAACTTCACTATCTATGCTTAATGATCCGAATTTTGATCAGTGGGTGGAAGAAACCAAGGTGACCAAGTCATTGTGTCACCAAGATTTTGCAGCTGGAAACCTTGCGATAGGAAGCGAAGGTAATCTTTATGTCTTTGATATGGATTCCCTAACTGTCGATCTCCCTGTTCGCGATATGAGAAAAATTTTAAACAAAGTAATGAAGAAACAAACGGCTTGGGATCTGCAACTCATGATTAAGATGATGAAGGCATATCAAGAGGTGGAACCTTTGACGAAAGAACAGTATCATATTCTTACTGCTGATATCCTTTTTCCTCATTTATTTTACGGTCAGGTTTCAAAATACTATGAGAATAGAGAAGAAAAATGGACGAATGAAAAACACATTTCCAAATTAAATGATATGATAGCTACCGAATTAAGCAAAGAAACCGTTCTTCAAGGCTTCCTCACTCAGCTTGAGGAGGTGGTACAACATGGATGATATCATGATGAAAGACCTTGAGTTGGGAAAGCAGTTGATGACCGTGAATTACCCTCATCTTCATATTTTAGGAATTGAGGTCATCCAAGGTGGAGGAATTAAGACTGTTTGGAAAGTAGAGACATCAGCAGGCATAGTTTGTTTAAAACGGATCAGGAAATCCCTTCCGATTATCAAGTTTACAACAGCAGCCCAAGCCTATCTTTCTACTAAAGGCGCTCTCGTTGCCAGCATTATCCCGACGAAGGACGACGAACTCTATTTTGTCCACGAAGGTTACGGGCTGGTGCTTTATAGTTGGATTGAAGGCAGTGATTTGGACATGGAAGAAAATGAGGAACATCTTGATACAGGGTTAAAGGGTTTAGCCCAATTTCATAAGGATTCTGTAGGGTTTGTACCACCAGCCGATTGTACCACCTACGATCGTATGGGGGTATGGCCCGAACACTATGAAAAAATGCTTGAGGAAATTAAACAATGGAAAACCGAATCGGAAAAGCAGAACTCTGCTTTCCATCAGGCTTATTTGAATATAGCGGATGAAATGATCAATATGGCCGACCAGGCCGTCCAGTTGATTAAAAACTCTTATTATTCAGAGTGGGTCCAGGAAATCGGAAAATATGGTTACATGTGCCATCAGGATTATGGAAAAGGTAACGCGCTTCAAACGGAAAATGGCGTGTACGTCTTAGACCTTGATAATTTAGCATATGATATCCCTCTGCGAGATGTACGCAAGTTAATCGCCGGACGTATGGTGGAGCTAGGTTACTGGGATTTAGTGGAATTGGAACGCCTAATCAGCTGTTACGAATCAATCTTTCCACTTACTCAAGAGCAAAGAAAAATCATATATATTGATTTGTTATTCCCGCATAAATTTTACGGGTATGTAAAAAAGCCATTCAAAAAAAGCGAAATTGGGGTAGAAAAGAAGCTCCAAAAATGTTATCGGGTGGAAGTAGAAAAGATACCTGTCCTGCAACAAGTACTGAAAATAAACTAAAAGACGAGGTGACATGTTATGAGATTAGAAGAAGAATTTGTGGGCAAAAGATTGCAGTATGCGGAATTATTAAAAAGAGTAGCCAATCAGTTAGAAACGGACAATCTTTTAGTGAGGGGCAAAAAGATTGTACTGCCGGACGAGGACATGGAATATAAGATCAGCCATAAATCGGATTTCGGTGCAAACAAGCTAGCTATATCCATCGAATGGCTCGATTTGCAATCATAGAAGATAACCAAACGAGATCGGTCTCCCATTAATGATATTATCCCCTATAGTAGAAAGTGCTTTGCACTGCATTCTTCTTATGGGGGATTTTTTGTGGGCAAAATCGCAAAGCCATTCTGGTGAATTTAGGAAAAATCTGTTTAACTCCATCTTCAAGAGGAATTGGGTTATAAAACAGCTGAGAAGGAACCTCTGGTATTCAACACTTTGATGGGTTGATCATTACCAACGTGAGGCATGGGTAGGTCTTGACGAGATAACTGCTTCAAGTTGGTTTAAGAAACCTCGGAATGATATAACCCTTGTCAAGTAGGTTCTGGTGCAAAAACTTCAAGACAATGCAATTAATCCCCAAATCATTTCCTAAAAGCCGACCTTTAACAGGTCGGTTCCTTCAAATTTGATTTCAATATCAAAGGAACCATTCCTTTCAAGTTGTATCTGCAATCATTTATTATCCCCAATTGCATTACTCATAGATGCATGGTGAAACCTTTAATAGTGCATATTAATTTTTAAATCCATTGGAAGGAGTTAATCACCATGAAAAAGCAAGTAAAGAAAAATGAAAAGGATACTGAAGAAAGGCAAGAGGAGCTACAAACAATTAATGATATTTCTAACAGCGAAAACGGGCAGCAGCCGGTCCCTCAGCCTAAAGATTACGATGAAATAGAGTATTAAGATTTTAAAAGTAAATCCAATTTTTAAGTTTGTTCTGATAAATCAGAATGAATAAAAACCAAACCTGCATTTCAGCTTTAATTGGTTATAACACGTTCACTCAATTGCCTTCCTCGCTGTTCATTAATTCTAACCTTTAGAGTTGTTCAAGAGATATCTATAAATACCTCGTTCGTAAAAGTACACTTTTACGAACGGGTATTTTTTTTTATAAAATCAACTCATTTTAACGTTCGTTAAAGTTGAAAAACACTTTATGAACGTTCGTGATTTTGCATACACTTTTACAAACGTTTTTTGTAGAATAATAGGAAAGTAAGTAGAAAAAGGAGTGAAAAGATGGAAGTTCGTAAATTAGGATACATAAGAGTTAGTAGCAAAGATCAAAATGAAGGACGTCAACTTCAGGCCATGAAAGAAAAAGGATTAGATGAGCGAGATATCTTCCTAGATAAACAAAGTGGGAAAAACTTTGACCGGGCCCAATATCAATTGTTAAAACGTATGATCCGGAAAGGATCCGATGGTGTATCTTATCTTTTCTACTACATAGTTTGCTTGCTCTACATATTCCATATTTTCCTCTTTTTTTAGTTCTTTGAGCAAAGCAATATACCGTTCCTCTTCTTAAATTAAATTAAAGTTTGATATTTCAGTGGCACCCTTCATCGTACAAACTAAACTAACAAATTCCCGTATATTCCTGGCTACAATTTTTATGTTTGTGCATCGAAATCATCCATTGGGCTGATACATACAATAAACCGTTCCAAAATCAGTTAGGAATCCATAATGTTTGCAAACGGGATGACATCATAGGAAGTCATTTCATAATGGGAAGTCTACTTGTAACAAAGGTCTAAATCACATAATGACTATCCTTCTTTTTCAATAACCTCCTCTAACTTCTGAAGCTTTTCAAAAGTTGGTGGCATTTTCAAATACTATCCTAGATGACTCATTTTTTCTCCTTTAATTGTGGCCGGTAATATAGTTCAAGGATAACTGATATCCTGAATTTATACAATTCCATTATTACAACTAATGGTTTCTCAATTTCCGTTGAAGAACATACGGATTCTAAAAAGGTTCATAATGCCCCCTATGTTCGGTCTGATTTTCTGATATACCGATTTGGCAAAAATAAATAGAAGAAAGGGGAGATAGCATTTTATGGGGATCGCTAATTTTTCTAAATTTACACAATTTAAGGACTTAATTAATGCTTTACCTGCTGACTATACAGATGAAATGATACAGAGCGAACAATTTTTGCATGAAAGAGATCAAAAGAAAAAACTCGAAATCTATTACGCACCTTTTGAATATGTAAATGAACGGGCCAAAGTGGTGATTGTCGGAATCACTCCTGGTTTACATCAAATGAAAAAATCTTATTCTACCGTAATTAATGCAAGAGGGCACACACATAGCGATGAAGAGATCCTGCACGAAGTAAAAAAAATTCCAGTTTTGAAGGAACGATGAGAAAAAATTTGGTTCAAATGTTAGATGAGCTTGGATTACCACATACTTAAACATATCGCCCACACTGGATCTTTTTAACGAAGCTAGTCACCTCGTTCATACTAGCTCTGTTTTAACCTATCCAGTCTTTTATAACGGGAAAAACTACAGTGGAACAACGCCGAACATTTTAAAGACCGAGTTGCTTAAAAAAAATATAATGGAAGGCTTTGCTACCGAAATAGGTACCATTGAACAGCCTCTTATTATTCCTTTAGGCGTTAATGTTTCCAAGGTCTTAAACTATTTAGCGGGTCAAGATTATTTGGATGCTAACAACATACTTCTAGGGTTTCCTCATCCATCTGGAGGAAATGGTCATCGACATAAGCAATTTGCAGCAAATAAAGAGCAAATGAAAATGATGTTACAGGACTATTTTTCAAAGGAAATGACCGTGGGTTAAAGAGGAGGGCTGTATGTTCAATGAAGATTAAAGGATGGGAAACTTTTGATTAAGAATTCTATTATTCATCTATTAGTGTTAAAAGTAAAATTAACTATTTACTAGTGATATTTTGGAGATTATAATAAGAACGAATGTTCTTTATTATAGGAGGCATTAATATGGATGAACTAGAGGAATTTTTAAAATCACTTACTATTGAAGAGTTAAAAGTTATTTATGAAGAAGTAAGTGGACCTGATATTAATAAATAGATGAAATAAATTTGAAATAGAAGATTCTTATTTTTTTCATTTCATTGAATACGATTAAAGTGACCGAACCGTCAACAGTCAAGTATGAGACAAAAAATGTATGTAATGTTGATGATGGTTATTTGTGGCTTCAACAATTTCCTTTAGAGAAAAACCATACGGTAACAAAGGTATTTGATGCGTATGTAAATGTTGCCAATGGTACATAGATATTTTCGGTAGTTTTGAATTAATAAATTTGTTAAACTTTCACAAGAATGTCCTGTTCGAAAAATTAAAGAATTTATAAATCAAGGGCCCATCAAAGGTCCTTGATTTTTTATGAAAAGAACAAATTGAAAAAACTGATCTGGGTGATTTTCAGATCAGTCGACATTCATCATTCAGTCATTAGGTAATGATTTGGAAGTTATGTGGAAAGTGCACCTCTTACATCATAATTTTTCATATCGATTTCGATTTTTCTATCAAGTGCTAGGTTTGCCAATAGTGAGCCTATATATGGGCCCATTGTTAAACCTGAAGCTCCAAGACCATTGGCTACGATTATGCCTTCCCAGTCAGGTAAAGGACCCATGACCGGAATGAATCCCGGTGTGAAGGGACGAAATCCGACCCTTGCTTCAACAAACGTACTATCTTCCAAACCGGGAGCGGTTTGCAAGGCTTTGTTGAAAACCTCCTGCAGCCCTCCTGCGGTCATTCGGTTATCGAAAACTTCCGTATTTTCATGAGTCGCCCCCGCAACGATTTTATTATCATCAAAAGTCAAAAGATATTGATCACTCGGAGGCATGACTACAGGCCAGTTGTTTGTATTTTCATTTGCCATTTCCAGATGAATGATTTGAGCCTTTTGGAAAGTGACTTGAAAATTCACGCCCAGTGGTTTCAGTAATTCCGGTGCCCAGGCGCCAGCACAAACAATCACTTTATCAGCAGGAATGAATTCATCTCTAAGTGTTACACCTGACACTTGAGTACCGGTATATGTAAGTATGGCCTCGCCATACATAAGTTTGGCACCGTATTTTTGTGAAGCCCTCAATAAGGAATCACGTAGTGCGCGTCCATCGACCCGCGCTGCACCACTCACATGAACGGCTGCATATTCGCTGGAAAGAGGCGGGAATAAGGCACGTGTTTCCTCTGCGGAAAGTAAGGTGATCGCCCCCATCTCCGGTGCATCTTCTTGCCGTTTTGTCGCCCGGTTCTTCATGGCATTCAGTTTAGCTTCATCTGTATGTAGACTTATGGCACCGACCTGGGCATACCCAGTCTCGGTTTCACCGTCCCGTTCAAGTTCTTTAATTAAACCCGGGTAAAAGGCCGCACCATTTTTGGCAAGAAGATACCAAGCTTGGTTGCGCCTTTGCGATATCCACGGGCAAACGATTCCAGCAGCTGCAGATGTTGCCTGACCGACATCTTGGCGGTCAATAATGATCACTTCAACCCCATTTTTAGCCAACTGATAGGCAGTGGAAGCTCCCAAAATTCCTGCACCCACTACAATGATTTTTTGCATGATTCAACATCTCATTTCTTTCATATGTATAAACGCTTACCACTACTATATCGAAGACCCGAAATGATTGCCACATCTGATATTGTAATTTCTTTCACAAAGTTATTTTATCTATACTGAATATGCTATGATTGAAATTGTGAAAGCTTGAAAAGACACTAGGAGGACATATCATGCTAAAAAAACAAATGGAATCATACATATCAAAATCCGTAATCGAAAACAGGATTGAGTTATTTAAAGAAGAAAAGGATTATGTAGAAAAGCATAAATTACTCGCTGAAGATATCATTATAGTGGAAAAAGAAAATGCATCGCGTTTTACGGATGCTTATATGGAGCGCAGTAATAAAGAGAGCGAAGAATTAATCTCTGAAGAGAACTCTGCATTTTTATCACAACCGATCGAGTATTTGAAAAAAAACAAAGATGAATTCCTTTACTTTGAATCACAATGGTTCGAATTAATCGGTGTTGTGGCACTTTCGTTAGAAGTCGATGATGTTTTCGGTACATATAACGCGATGTTCGGATTGAAATTCCAGAAAAAAATGGGAGATGTTTTAAAAACGTATTTAACCAAGGAACTCCAAGAAGGAATTGGGTCGTTCAGTTTAATGTTTAACCAGGGCGAAGGGCTATGGGATGTGAATTTTGCCTTGGATAACATTAAAGGGTTTCAAGAAGACATGTCATTGGAAGAAGCTTTTCATTTAATTTATCATTTTATTTTCAACCTTGTTCAAACGATCGAGGCAGATATATAAAACGAGGTGCCGCCATTAATTTTAATGGCGTTTTTTTAAATTTTCATGGATTAACCATTGCCCCTAGGCTATGGCTTCTGGATTTTAATCGATTGGCTCTGGATATGATTAAAGGAAACTGAGAAAAATCGTCGAATTTATTAATGATATACGATATTTAATAAACTTAAATGTTTTGTTTTAGCAATTTCGATTTTTTTCATGTAAATGCAGTTAAATCGGAAGGGGAAGTTATACTTGCTGAATGAATTGAAAGTTACTCAAATTACCATTCCATTGCCTTTTAGATTGGACCATGTCCATTGTTTCCTAGCGGAAGGTGAAAAAGGATGGACTATCATTGATGCGGGGTTAAATAACAAAACGACAAGGGATTTATGGAACCCAATTATCGAAAAACACGATATTACCGATATTATCATCACACATTATCACCCAGATCATTTCGGGTATGCAGGGACATTACAACAATTGACCGGTGCGGATGTATGGATGACAAAAGTGGATGAGCATGCGGGAACTACGTATTGGGAAGCCGAATCGCTGAATCTGCTTAAAGAAAATTACAATGCATGTGGTATGGAAGAAGATGTCGCCGTAGCCTTATCCAGTGACGAAAGCGGCTTCGTGCCACAAGTAAAACCCTATCCTGATGTAAATCATCATCTTGAAGAAGGAATGAAGCTCCATTTTGGCAATTATGAGTATGAGGTGATTTTCACTCCGGGACATTCTGATGGCCTGATTTCCTTATACAATAAGGAAAATAGCGTCCTTTTCTCGACAGATCATATATTGCCCAAGATATCTCCAAATATTTCTTATTGGTTTAAAGGTTTCAGTAACCCATTGGAAGAGTTTTTTAATTCTTTGAAAAAAATACAAAAGCTGGACGTTGAATATGTCATCCCTTCTCATGGGAAACCGTTTCAAAATGCCAATAAAAGAATTGTTGAATTGTTGGATCACCACCAGGACCGGTTGCATGTAATTCATGAAAACATGAAAGAGCCGATTTCTGTAAAAAGTGCTTGCCAGATTTTATTTGGAAATCTGTCCATTCACGAAACCAGATTTGCTGTTGGTGAAACATTGGCACACCTAGAATACCTTCTTTTGAATGACCAGTGCAGAAAGTTTAAACGTGATGGCAAATGGTATTATCAATCCATCTGAAATTTTTGATAATCCCGAATTTTAGCTAATGCCGCTTGTATTACTGCAGCTTATGTTTTTATTATCGCTATGGAAAGCTGGTGGGTAAGGGAAAAGTGGAGATAGGGGATACTCGAATATATGCCTGATACATTTTTGCAGCTTATAAGGCTTCATTGATTGAAAAAGAAAAAAACACCGCCCCAACATACTTGGGCGGTGATTTTTTCATTGCCTGGAACCTATTTGACCATTAACCTCTTTCATAATATCTTCAAGGGATGTAACAATTCCTTTATCGTCCTTATAGCTAATATGCTTAGGTTGAAAATGGATAGGCGATTCTAAACCGGCAGCCGCTGAGATCCGAAATAATCCTTTTCTAAGGGTTACAAGAAAGTTAACCACGCGGTATTTCTTTTCATCGATGACAAGTGCTTTTTGCAATTCCGGATCAGTGGTGGCTACCCCGACAGGACAAGCATTGGAATGGCATTTCATCGTCTGGATACATCCTATCGCAATCATGAAACCTCGAGCTATGTTTACAAGGTCTGCTCCCATGGCCAGGGCTATCGCAATTCTATCAGGCGTGAACAATTTACCGGAGGCGATGATTTTAACCCGATCGCGGACACCGTATTTTTCCAATGTCGATACCAAAATTGGCAAAGCGGATTTTATCGGCAATCCTACGCTATCGATCAATTCCTGATAAGATGCACCTGTGCCGCCTTCACCGCCATCCAATGAAATGAAATCCGGACCTTTCCCGGTTTCTTTCATGTAGCTAGCAAGCTCTTCAACACTGTCAGTGCCGCCGATGACCATTTTGATGCCGACCGGGATTCCTGTATGTTCCCTGATTTTTTCAATAAAATCACACATGGATTTTACGTCATTGTATTGATAAAATCGATTCGGACTATCAATCGCTTTGTACGGAACGACCTTACGGATTTCAGCGATTTCCGGATTCACTTTTTCAGCATCGATATGCCCTCCACGAGTTTTGGCACCTTGAGCCAATTTGATTTCAAATGCTTTGATTTCAGGTATTTCACTTTTTCTTTTTAACTCATCCCAATCCATTTCGCCGAAACTATCACGAACTCCAAACATGGCTGGACCGATTTGCATGATGATATCGACACCGCCAATTAAATGATAAGGAGATAGTCCGCCTTCACCTGTATTCATCCAGGTGCCTTTTGCTGCAGCCAATCCCTCAGAAAGTGCAGTGATTGCGTTTTTACCCAAAGAGCCATAACTCATGGCTGACATGCCGATAAGGCCTTTTAGTCGAAAAGGGTTCTTAGTGTTTGGGCCAATGATCACGGCATCTTCATCATCCAATAAGAATGCAGAGGATACTTCATCTTCCCATTTTTCTTCACGTTGTGAGAAAAGCGGGTCTTTCAATAGAATGTATCTTTTCGTCGTCACTTTAGTTTCACGATCATATTTTTCTTCTTCGGCCAATTTGGGGAACATGCTATTTTTAACAAAGAAGCCTTCTTCATCAAAATCCCGTTTTGAGCCAAAACCTATGACATCCCGTAAATATTTTGAACTTTTCACCATATGTTCATAGTCATCGCGGGAAAAGGGTTTTCCTTCGTTATCACTGTTAAACCAATATTGCCGCATCTCAGGTCCGATTTTTTCCAGAAAGTATCGCATTCTCCCAAGCACGGGGTAATTCCTTAAAATTGCATGATGCTTCTGCATGCGATCAAAGAAAATCATATAAAGTAATAGTAAGACCAAAACGATGATAATGATGAAAACAACGGTAAATCCAAGGATAATTAAAAGATTTGCGATGCCACTCATTCAATCCCTCCTGATATGCAAAAAAAATCATGTATTTTTAATCTACTCGGTAATTCGATCAATTATACAGAATTCCAACGCAAGGTTTTTATAGGGATGGAACGAAAATAATTTAAATAGGCAATATTATTCTCACAATTTCTTTCAACTTTCCCTTTTCGATTGGCTTACCCAAATGGCTAACTGTAAAGTTATGGCATCATGCAGAACCTGTGGATTATATCCGGTAATGTCCTTGATTTTTTTTAATCGGTATATAAGGGAATTACGATGGATATACATTCTTTTTGCACATTCCCCGATATTTAAGTTACTAAGAAAAAATTGTTGCAGAGTCTCAATCAACTTTTCGGATAAGCTGCCTAAAATTCTTTCCTGAAATTGCTGTTTCGTCCGCTCATCTATCCTTTCCAACAGTGCTTTTGTTTCCACATCAGTATATCTAGTTAAAGCTTGATCGGCTTCACCCAGTAAAAGTGCCGCTTCAGCTTCGCGGAAAGAGTGGACGATGTATGATTCCTTATCCACAATCGAGCCCAAACCGATTCGTATAACGAAGCCTTTTGCTTTTAATTGTTTGATGGCTGAATCCAGGCTTTTGTCCATGTTATTTCCGCTAAGCGCCGTAGTGAGAATGAAAACCCGATTCACATTCAGGAACCCAACAAGGGCTTGCTGGGAACCAAAAACAGTTTCAGTCATTTGAATCAGCTCATTCTTATTTAACGGATTTAATTTTATTTCCATTACTCCCACTTGATAGGGAGGTTCTAATTTCATTCCAATCAGTTCAAGTCTCTGATCAATCGAATGCTGATTGATATCTTCCTTTAATAAGTCTTCAAATACCAATTCTTTCAAGTGTTGTTTCCATTCGAGTTGTTCCGCCATAAAAGCTTGATGAAGCATCATTTCCGTTATCATTTTCACCAATTCGCCGAATTCCAAAAGTTCAGTCGGATCTCCGGTGATCCCGATGACGCCTATAATTACATTTTGAAAATTAATAGGCAAATTAATTCCAGGAAGGACACCTACCCATTGATGACGATCAGTTTCGGGAATGATTAAAGGCTTTCCCGTTTTCAGTACTTCCATTGCTCCTAAATGCAATTGGTCGATGCGTTCATGATTTCCGGAAGCGATGATGATTCCTTTATCATCCATAATATTAATATTTCTGTTAAGTCTATTGGTGGTTTGTTTGACAATTTCCATTGCAATTTCTTGGGTCAGCATTCAAGTCATCCTTCTAGAGTTTTTTTATTTGCTAACAGAATGGTGATCATATTTCATGTAAACAAGCTATGATTTTTCATGTAAAGGGGGATTGTCGATAGTATAAACCTTTAGTTATCTTATACTTTAGGAAAATGGGAAAATAACAAAAAACTTTCCAGAAAGATCATTTTTTCTATATAGTATAACCAAAAAAGTCCAATATATCATACTAATTTTCGTTTAGGATGTACGATGATTAAAATATTTCTGAAGATTATAATTAAATTGATATAAAAATATATTCAAAGGGGAACTGAGCATGAAAATTGTTATTGCACCAGATTCCTATAAAGGAAGTTTATCAGCAACAGAAGCTTCAAAAGCTATTGAGCGAGGAGTCAGGAAGGCACTGCCGGATGCGGAGACAGAATTGGTACCTGCGGCGGATGGCGGGGAAGGCACGATGGATAGTCTTGTTGCAGCTACAAATGGACGAAAAGTTGAAGTGACCGTTAAAGGACCTTTACTTGAAGATGTTCAGGCAGCATATGCAATCTTGGGCGATCAAAAAACATGTGTGATTGAAATGGCTAGTGCATCTGGTCTATGCCTAATCGATCAAGCTGAGTTGAACCCACTGATCACTACTTCATACGGGACAGGGGAGCTTATACAAAAAGCATTGAATGATGGCTGTCGAAAGTTCATTTTAGCGGTTGGTGGAAGCGCTACCAACGATGGCGGTGTCGGTATGCTCCAGGCTTTGGGAATGAAGGTGTTTGATGAAGAAGGTAAATGTCTGGGATACGGAGGTGCCGAATTATCACGGATATCAGACATTAATACAGAGGATTTTGATTCCAGAATAGCGGATTCCGAATTTTTGATAGCGTCGGATGTCCAAAATCCATTAGTTGGTCCTGATGGGGCATCAAGGGTATTCGGACCTCAAAAAGGGGCGACTCCTGACATGGTTGAAATGCTTGATAAAGCTTTATCATCATGGGCTGATTTGGTGGAAATCAAAACAGGCATACACCTGCATGATAAACCAGGTGCTGGTGCTGCAGGAGGAATTGGAGGTGCATTTCAAGCCTTTTTCCGTGCAGAAACAAAAAGGGGCATAGATATTGTCATGGAGTATACGAAACTGGGTGAAAAATTGTCCGGTGCCGATTGTGTCTTTACCGGTGAGGGACAAATCGATTACCAGACTGCTTCAGGCAAAACACCCATGGGAGTTGCACAAGAAGCCAAAAAGCATGGTATTCCGGTATTTGTTTTGGCTGGATCGATCGGAACAGGTATTGAAGTTTTATATGACCACGGAATAACGAGTGTTCATAGTTTGGTGAACGCTCCCATGCCTTTAAAGGAAGCAATGGAAAGAGGAGCTGAATTGTTGGAAGTTTCAGCCGAACAAGTAATGCGGGCTTTTTTGGCAGCGATTAAAAATAGGGGGTAATCTTATGTTATTTATTGTTTTGGCCACCGGCGTGTTCTTAATTGTTTTTGCGACAACTAAATTCAAGCTGCATCCGTTCTTATCGCTTCTATTAGGCACTTTATTTGTGGGTTTTGCTTCTGGAATGCCTCTGGATCAGATTGTTGAGAATATCAACGGCGGTTTTGGCGGATTGATGACAAGCATTGGACTTGTAATCGTTTTCGGTACAATAATCGGGACCATTTTGGAAAAGGCCGGTGCCGCCTTGCGGATGGCCGAAGTCGTATTGAGGATTGTCGGCCCTAAAAGACCGCAGCTTGCCATGAGTATGATTGGCTTTATCGTATCCATACCCGTTTTTTGCGATTCAGGTTTCGTTATTTTATCGAGCTTAAGAAAAGCGTTGGCAAGACGCGCAAAAGTAGCGGTTGCTTCCATGTCAGTTGCACTTGCAACTGGTTTGTATGCAACACATACACTTGTACCTCCAACTCCAGGGCCAATTGCGGCAGCCGGAAATATCGGAGCGGACGGATACTTGGGGACTGTCATTTTGATAGGTCTTATTACGGCCATACCAGCTGCACTTGCTGGTTATATATGGTCAATGAAAGTAGCGACCAAGATAGAAGTTGAAGATGACCGAAGTGATCTGGATTACGATTATGATGAAATTGTCCGTTCATTCGGCAAGATGCCTTCTGCCTTACAATCATTTTTACCGATCGTTTTACCGATTGTCCTGATTGGAGCCAGTTCTGTATTAACGCTCTTTGGGACGGAAGGGGGGATTGCCACATTTTTCGTATTCTTGGGCCAGCCGGTCATCGCATTGCTCGTCGGGGTAATTTCCGCTTTGACATTGCTGCCTAAGTATGATGAAGAAACATTAACAAACTGGATAGGAGCCGCCTTATTGGATGCTGCGCCAATTTTATTGATCACCGGGGCGGGCGGAGCATTTGGTACCGTCATTAAAAATACGGGGATTGCAGACATCATCCAAAGTTGGGATATGGGCAGCATCTTTAGCGGTTCCTTATTCCTGTTGGTCCCGTTCCTAATTGCTGCTGGGTTGAAAACGGCCCAGGGTTCTTCGACAGCATCACTGGTCATCACTTCATCTTTGATTGCCCCCATGCTTCCAACGTTGGGTATTGAAGGGGCTGTTCCTCTTGCATTGGTAGTCATGGCTGTTGGAGCAGGTGCGATGACAGTAAGCCATGTAAATGATAGCTTCTTCTGGGTGGTCACCCAATTTAGCGGGATGAAAGTGACGGATGCCTATAAAGCTCAAACGATGGCTACCTTAATACAAGGAGTGGTCACGATTATCACGACGATGATATTGTGGGTCATTCTTGTGTAATATTAATATTGGAAAAACGGAGAGGCGTGAACCCGCTTCTCTTTTTTATGCTTTAAATAAAATATATTTTCATTTTTATGGTGTTGTAAGAACTAAAATAGTGTATGATGCATAGTATAAGGTATGGTGTACGTCACATAGTATAGAGAAGGGGTGATTGGATGAGCACTTTACTGAATTCATTAACCACTGAGCTGCGCAGAGGCACTTTGACGTTAGCAGTCTTAAGTCAGCTCAAAACTCCGCAGTATGGGTACTCGCTTGTCCAGCGTTTAGAGAAGTCTGGAATTACCATAGATCAAAGTACTTTATATCCTTTGCTTCGCCGCCTGGAAAAACAAGAATTGGTGACCAGCAGCTGGGATACTTCTGAAAGTAGACCGCGAAAGTACTATTCTTTAAGTGATTATGGGGGAGAAATCTTCACTCAGTTAAAGGAAGAATGGGAAAAAACTTCTCAAGAGCTTTATATATTATTAAAAGGAGAGGGAGAAGATGGAGCTGATTGAACTTTATATTCAGGAAGTGACCCGCAGGCTGCCAGAAAAAAACCGGGCGGATATTGCGCTTGAGCTTCAATCTACAATCGAAGATATGCTTCCGGAGGATTATACGGAGCAAGACGTGAAAGCGGTACTTTTAAAATTAGGAGATCCGGTTACACTGGCAAGTGGTTATCGCGATCGGCCAATGCATCTGATCGGGCCTCGTTATTATGATGTTTATATCAGTCTGTTGAAAATGATTTTACCAATCGCTGCAGTCATTTCACTGATCGCATTAGTAGGGGATAATCCGTTTCGGGATACGGGGAATACGGTTATGGAAGCAATTTTAAAAATAATCGGGAAAGGAATTTCAGGTATCATCAGTACAGGTATCCAAGTGTTTTTCTGGTTAACACTTTCATTTGCCATTTTAGAACGCTTGGATACTTCAAAAGACCAGTCGCCTGTAACAAAAGACTTGAAACCATGGACACCGGAAAACTTAAAAGATATTCCAAACATTTCAAAGAAAAAAGCGGTCACTATGGTCGAGGTTTTTGCAAGTTTGTTAGGCCTTTCTGTTTTCGCAGCCCTTTATTTCAATGCAGCAAACCTCTTAGGCGTGTATGAAAAAAGAAATGGCAATCTCATTTTCGTGACACCTTCTTTTAATCAAGATGTATTGAATTCCTATTGGCTGCTGGTATCTGGCGTCATTATCATTGGGGTGCTCTTAGCGATATATAAATTAGTTTTAGGTCGATGGACCCTGAAATTAGCTTTTTTTCATGCCATATACCAGCTGTTGTACACTCTGGCTTTCATCATCATCATCAGTAATCCTGATTTATTGAACCCGGAATTCCTTGCATACCAAAGAACACTATTCTCAATCGATGAATGGAAAAGCTCGATATACTGGGGTCTCATACTCATCTCCATCATTTTTGCCGCCTACGATACCTATCAAGGCTTCCGAAAGGCAAAAATCCGTTAAGGCACAGCATCTTAGCTGTGTTTTTTTTGTTTTGTGAAGTGAAAGGTGAGCTGATACAAGCCTGAAAGATTATTTCTCAAGATACAAGGGACAACAAAAAAACACCTCATATGTCATATAGTTTTTAACTAACTATACAGCATATGAGGCGTTACATTTAAACCAATGTTTTATTGAACTGCATCGAACTGATTGACTTTCCAAGCGGAACCGGCCTTATAAAAGGTAACCGTTCTTTTTACTGACTCACCGTCGACTGTAGGTACAGTTAAATTGTATGACCTAACGTTTTGTTTTTGATAGGCCAATTTAATTTTGGCTTTTTCCCACTCTAACATGCTAAAGCCATCTCCGACTGGACGGGCTAATTTCCCTTTATGGGTAATGTAATTATATTTAGTCAGCCCTTTTTCAACTGCATTATTAGTAAATGTCTCTACTAAGTAGGCAGTCAATTTATCTTTTGTATTAAACTCTTGGCAAAGGTATGAATACTCTGTTCCTTTATAATTGAAAGTTTTTTGTGAACAAGAACGGGTTTTGTATCCATGTAAAGCATTCCAAAAATGTTTGCTGGCATTATCGGCTATCTTTAATGCATTTGCGTCAGACAATGATGTCGTTTTTGCGGTAACCGGACCACTTAATGTGAAAAATAAAATGATAATGGATAATAGCATACCTGAAAATTTTTTCATATCATATCTCCCCAATCCCTAATTAGGATACTTATGTAACGAAAGTTTAATAAATATTACAATTGTTACATTTATATTACAACAAGTTCGGCATAAGTAAAAGAGAAATCTTGTTAATTTTTAAATATAATTTTAGGTTTTATAAAATATTCATAGTTTGTTCACTTTATTCTTTTTGAAAGGCGTTCACCGATTTGTAAATAGAAGGAGGTGTTACATACTTCCTATTCCACGAACTGGCCTATTTAAAACCTGGCAGTTAATTCTCTCACTGGACAAGTTCATCCATTATATTTTCATTAATGACAAGATATGCTCAAAGAACTCGAATTACCCGGGCAGAGCCCGAAAAAAATAAAATATAAAGGTTTGACAAACTTTCTAATTCTACCGTATTATAAATTATATACTTGAATACATTCTCCAAAGGGGAGTAGCTTTTACAACAATGTCGTCATTACGGAGCTCTTTGCTCTCGGTGTTGTTGGCAGCATATTGTTGTTAGCCAGACCTTACCTATTGGTAAAGGTCTATTTTCTTTTAGTAAACCTTTACCAAAATGGTAAAGGTTTTTTTGTAGTCCCCTTAAGGAAATGTATAAACATGTGGGTTTTAATAGAAAAACAAATAAATATAAATGGAGTGTATTCTTTGATACTTAGAAAATCTTTGCTACTTTTAGGAATAGGTTCTGCACAAATAGATTTAATCCTTCCGAAAAATACGTATAAATCCGGTGAATGCATAAATGGATATTTTTTGATTAAGGGTGGTACCCTTGCGCAAAGAATAAGAAGGATTGAATGTGATTTGATCATGGATACTCATTCTACCGGAATGGAAGAGATCCTTAAAACGAGCACCATTTTGTCTACAAGGGAGATAAATTCAGGGGAAAGCAACGAAATTCCTTTCAACTTTTGTCTGCCTATATTGAAGGAGCCTTATAAGCGAGGGGTATCCTATCGCCTTAAAACGAGACTTATCCTTGATAAAGGGATAATCGGAAAGGATGATGACTGGATTTTAATCGATTCTGAATAAACGTGAAAATGGAGGTGAAAACATGAATATCTTGAAATTTTCTGAGCTTGCTGTGGATTACTGGGAAGAATTTTTATTATTGAGGCTTTTCATATTGGCTATACTGTTATTGGCGGTTTATTATATTTTGAATAAACTGGTTGAATGGTTCTTTAGAAGATCCAATTTTTTCGACGAAGAAGTCGAAAAAACAATACAGGGGGTTACTCGTTCTTCTCTTAGGTACGGTATATCCGGGCTTTTCCTTATATATTTGATTGGACAGTTTATAGACCTAAAAGGAATTTTAGCTGGAGCTGGTATTTTAGGGGTCGTGATCGGATTTGCCGCTCAGCAAATGCTTAAGGATATCCTATTGGGATTTGTAAGGCTTTCTGATAATGAATTCCGAGTCGGGAATTTCGTGACATTCAACGGGACAAGTTCCGGGACGATTGAGGAAATCGGTATCCGGTTCATGCAAATCAGGGAATGGTCAGGAAAATTGCTGACCATCCCACATAGTGAAATCAGGACGATCCAAAATTTTAATAAAGGGAGAATGCGAATCATTGAACGCATTACAGTAAGTTACCAGGAAAATCCTGAAAAGGTAAAAAGTCTGTTGGAGGATATATGTATTATCTGTAATGATAAGTATGGTGAAAGCCTTCTAAGGCTAGAAGATGGTACACCTGAAGAGGATTTTAGATACATAGGCATAACGGATTTAAATCCGAATCTAAAATATGTTGGATATGAACTATGCATAGTGGGACTTGTGAAACCTGATGATTACTTTGAAACATCGAGAAGCGTGAGGTTTGAAATGATGACTGCTTTACATGAGCATCAAATTCTAATGCCATCTTCCCATTTGCTTGTACAGGGCAATCCTAATCAAGAACGTTTATTGGAAAACTGAAAAGAAGAAACACAATTGCTTGAGATAATCCGGGAAAAGGTCATGAAAAAAGATGGATAAGGTAACAAGGGGCAGAAGCCATATTCGACGGCAGCCCTTTGAAGCTTAAGGATATTAAAGGGCTTTCTTTTAAAGGAAGTCCTTTTTTTAATTAGAAAAATAGAACAAACCCATCCCAAAAAATAGTTTTATTTTATTAATTTTCCCCTTGATTTATCAGATTAAATAAATTATTATGAAAATAACATAAAATGGAAGGGTGACCTTTAAACAATGATCATTTAATCCTATTTTTAAAGAAAAAATGCGTGCTTAAAACGAATTTTTTTCTGGATAGGATTAGTCTGTACATTAAAATACAAACAAAGATCATTGTGTCCTTCGATTAGGGATATTTTGCCTTGTTAAATTTGTATTGTACTGCCTCCTGTCCAGATATTTCACAGGGGGTTTTTATATTGGCGAATAACACATCTGAAACATTAAATAATAAGGAACCTAACATTTTTAAAAATCGAGTATTCCAGGCCATTATCTTCTCAGGGTTGTTTTTACAAATAGGGATATGGGTACGGAATTTTGCCGTTTTGTTATTCGTCATGGAGAAGACAAATGGAGATGCCTTTGCCATTTCCATGATATCAGTAGCAGAATTCGCACCCATTTTTATTTTTTCATTTATTGGAGGTACATTTGCTGATCGCTGGAGTCCGAAAAAAACGATGGTTTGGTGTGATATTTTAAGTGCAATATCCGTATTTGCTGTGCTTACCTCACTAATCTTCGGCAGTTGGAAAATGGTTTTCTTCGCAACTTTAATTTCGGCGATACTTTCTCAATTTTCTCAGCCATCGGGCATGAAGCTATTTAAGATGCATTTGCCAGAAAGTCAAATCCAGACAGGGATGTCAGTTTATCAGACCGTTTTCGCAGTATTTATGGTTTTAGGTCCGATTCTCGGTACATTTGCCTTCCAATCTTTCGGGATAAACACCTCGATTGCGATTACTGGCCTGGCGTTTCTACTTTCAGCTGGCGCACTCGCCTTTCTTCCAAAAGATCGCAAACTGAATGAGGGGACAGCAAAAACAACATTATGGCAGGAAATGAAAAGCGGTGTGAGCTACGTATTGCGAAAAAAAGAACTGAGTTTGCTTGGTTTATGTTTTCTGGCAGCTGGGCTCGGACTGGGTTTCATTCAGCCGCTCTCGATATTCCTTGTTACAGAACAACTGGAACTGCCTAAGGAAAATCTCCAATGGTTATTTATGGTGAATGGGTTTGGTATGATTTTAGGCGGAGCCGGTGTAATGATTTTTGCCAAAAAGGTGGCACCTCAAAGATTATTAGCTTTCGGAATGCTTGTGAATGCCATAGGATTGGCGGTAATGGGACTTTCAACAAATCTTTGGATTACACTTACTGCCGAGTTCTTTAACGGGCTAATGCTTCCTTGTATCCAAATCGGAATCAATACATTGATATTGCAGAGGACCGAGGGCGAGTTCATCGGAAGGGTCAATGGAATCTTAAGCCCATTATTCACTGGATCGATGGTATTGACCATGAGTGCGGCAGGCGTGCTGAAAGAGCAATTTTCACTCGTCGCCATATTTGAAACCGCCGCTTTCTTTTTTATTCTAGGAATGTTTTTCATATTGCCATTGTACAATCAGAAGGCCGAAACGAAACCTCTGGAAGTTCAATCATAAGCATCTTGCGGTGTTCCAACACCTAAATACAGCTACAACCAAAAGAAAAGCAGCCAATTTTGGCTGCTTTTCTTTTTTTCTTTTTACTGTCATTAGAACTAACAAATTCTGGATTGACAATTATTTTGGGAGTACTGGTTCATACTAAAAATGGGCTTATTGGTACTTATGCAAAAATCAGTGAATAGCTTACAAAGGAGAAAAGTTAATGATCCTTAAAGACATATTGATAGAAGCGATAAACGGGGATTTGCCGAAGGACGTTGAACATATATCCATAACAGGTGTAACCGATAACTCTAAAGAAATAAAAAAAGGATTCCTTTTTATTGCCGTAACCGGATATAAGTCCGATGGCCATAATTACATCAATGATGCAATTCGCTTAGGGGCATCGGCTGTGATTGGCAGTCGCGATATTAAGGGTTTGGAAGTTCCTTATTTAAGAGTGGAGAACAGCCGTAAAGCATTAGGGCAAATCGCTAAAAGGTTTTATGGTGATCCCAGCAATCAAAAAATAATGATAGGAATTACGGGTACAAATGGAAAAACTACAACTAGCTATATGCTTCAGCAAATATTAGAAGAAAATGGAGTAACCTGTTCAGTCATTGGTACGATACAGCATATTATCAATGGAAACAAAGTCGATTCCCATAATACGACTCCAGGTACCATGGAATTGAATTCCTTGCTGGCTGAAAGTAGGGACATGGTTGTCATAATGGAAGTGTCTTCACATGGATTAGCTCAATACCGTTTAGAAGGAATTGAATTTGATTTCTGTGTCTTCACGAATTTGTATCATGACCATCTCGACTTCCATGGTACGATGGAGGATTATTTCCTGGCAAAATTACTGCTTTTTGAAAAATTGAAACCTAGTGGTCTTGCGATTATTAATGGAGATGATTTCTGGGGGGGGAAACTGCAAGAATACTTATGGGAGAAGAATGTCAGTGCCTTTGTTTTTGGAAAATCCAATCGCTGCGATTTAGCCATCACCAATTATAATACCGCAACGAACCCCTTTATTTTATTGAATGAGAATCATGACTTTGTGAAAATTGAGTTACCTTTACCCGGACTTCATAATTTATATAACGCAACAGCTGCCTATTCCGTAGCGAAGATGTTTCCAATTTCAAAACAGGAAATTCTCACTTCACTGAAACGATTTTCCGGTGTACCAGGAAGGTTTGAAATATATAAGAAAGCTTCTGGGCCGACTATAGTCATCGATTATGCACATACTGCAGATGCCATTCATCACATGCTTCAAACGGCCAAAGAGTGTGGGGCCAAAAAGATTTATCATATCTTTGGTTTCCGGGGTGGACGAGATACAACCAAAAGGGCTGAAATGGTTAAAGTATCATCGGAACATAGTGATGTTTTGATTTTGACAATGGATGATCTGAATTCGGACGGAATTGAAGGGATGGAATCCACACTAAATAGACTGCTTAGCGATTACTCAGCTGGAAACGGGAAGGTTATTCCTGATCGTACCTATGCTATCCAGGAGGCGTTACAAGCAGGAAAGGAAGGGGATTGGATTATCATTACAGGTAAAGGAATTGAGAGGTATGATCAAAAATTCGGACTGCCAACCATTTCTGACAAAGAAACGGTATTATATCTGCAAAATAAGGAGCAAGGGGATTTTATCGGTTATTTTGATCAATAGTTGATTATAACGAAGTACTAATCCAGCTTCCATCCATTCCACAGCCATAAGCGATTTTAAAATGGTGATTATTAACATTGTAACATGTGAGTAATTCAGGTATTATAATAATACAAGCTGCACTGTTCGTAATGATAATTAAGTTTTAACCTTTAAGCTGTAATAGGGAGTTT
>NZ_JVPL01000211.1:0-1519 GCF_001054655.1 Bacillus sp. 220_BSPC | reverse complement strand
ACAAAACGGGGTTGGTTCGAGTTTACTAAAATATTTAGGGAATATCCTTACACAGAGAAAAGTCGATGCCGCATATTTATCAACCGAGAGAGGCAAAGGTAAACCGGAGTTATTTTTTAGAAAAAACGGCTTTGTGACAAACGAGTCTCGAATATTAATGACAATGAACGTTTCTTGAATTAAATACAAAAAACTTTAATTCTTCTTCAACTAACGGGTGTCTTAAAGGCAGCTTTTTTTATGCAACTATCGGGCAGTTTAGTTGAATAAGAAAATATGTAGACTTAATTTACGAAAAATTCAAAAAAAAGGAGTTTTAACTTTGAATACTTTAACAATAAAAGAACTTAAATTACGTAATGAGATAATTGAAGCATTTCCAATTATGAAGCAGTTACGAACTCATCTTGACGAAGGTACTTATCTTGAATTAGTAATGGAAGCACAAGAAGTAGATAGATATAAAATGTTGGCTTTATTTGATGATCATAAAATTGTGGCGGTTACCGGTTTTAAGCCAATGACAACACTGTATTATGGAAGATTTGTTTGGGTTTGTGATTTGGTTACGGACACTAATATACGGTCAAAAGGATACGGTGAAAAACTACTTACATATGTTCATGAATGGGCAAAAGAAAATAAGTATGAAAGTGTTGCCCTATCTTCAGGGTTACAGCGTACAGATGCACACCGTTTTTATGAAGATAAGATGAATTATGACAAAGTAAGTTATGTGTTTAAAACACCTTTAAAATAAGTAAGATATTAAACTAAAGGGTGCGTTAGCTAAAGATCAGAGCTGTCTTTAAGGCAGCTCTTTTCTTATGGAACTAAAGGGGCAGGATAGCTCAATAAAAATAAGGAGTAGCCAGTTAATGTAGCTTACCTATCCATTGATACATGCCCTCTTTAACCAATAATTCACAATTATGGTATGATTGTTTTAATTATACATAATTTTTCAAGGGGTGGTGCAAGGGATGCTTAAACGAATACTAACTAAATACGAACACGAAGGTCTGACCCCGGAGGAAATTGAGCATTTAAATACTATAAAAGGACAAAATCCTTATGGGATGCTAACTCTATTATTAGGTCTAATTTCCTTTTTGTTTGGACCACAGTATATAATTATTCCTATCGTAGCATTGTTATTTGGTTTTATTACTTACCGGACCTTTGATTATGAAAAAGAGGATAATCCTTGGACTTTTTACATTGGACTATTATTTGCTTTTGCAGGATTAATATTGAACTTTTTACATTATGTACACGTATTGGGGTAGAGTCAGGAAAATGCCCATTTACAACGATAAGCATTTTGATACAAGTCTTATGAGACATTATAAAGCCTAATTTAGAGGTAATTTGAATGTGTCTCAATAGGTTCTACTCTATTAAGATTGTGAAGGATTGTACTTAAACTAACGGGTGCGTTCGTATTATAAGGTCGACCAGTAAAAATTACTGGTTGACCTTTTTTTAATAGAATCTATTATATCAGTAGCCAGGGTAG
>NZ_JVPL01000210.1:0-351 GCF_001054655.1 Bacillus sp. 220_BSPC | reverse complement strand
TTCTTTAACTCTTGGATAACTTTTTTGAAGGACTGTTGATCCTGTTGTTGCTGTGCTTTAATTTTTGTTTCATTTTCTTTTAAAAGATCTATTTGTATAGATAAGTCTTGGGACACCCTTTTCTCATCATTCAACCTTTGTTCCAATTCCAGTGTTGTTGATTTCAGTTCGTCTTTTTCACCTTTTATTTGATCTAACGACTCCTGAAACTGTATTCGTTCCTTTTCTTGATTTGACTCTAACTGATTGTTTTTCCCGATTAATTCATTGTTTGCTTTCTCCAATTGAATGACAGTATTTTGGTAAGTTTGATTGGTTTCCGATAATTGTTCTACCTCCAATTGCAATGCG
>NZ_JVPL01000209.1:281-859 GCF_001054655.1 Bacillus sp. 220_BSPC | reverse complement strand
GTCTCAAGAAGTGGTTATTATAATTATTTCTCGTTGGAATCACAAGAAAGAAGAAAGCTTAGGGATAAAACAGATGAGGCCGTAAAGGAGATCATCTTAAAAGCTTTCCATTTTAAAAATCGTAAGAAAGGTGCACGTCAAATTAAAATGACTTTGGCGGGCCAATTTAATATTGTCTACAATTTGAAACGTATTCGACGAATCATGAACAAGTATGGCATTGTTTGCCCTATTAGAAAAGCAAATCCTTACAGACGAATGATGAAAGCTACAAAAGAACATCGCGTTGTACCTAACCTTCTAAACAGACAATTTAAACAAGGGGTTCCAGGAAAAGTACTCCTCACGGATATCACCTATTTACATTACGGTAAAGGAATGAGAGCCTACTTATCAGCCATTAAAGATGGTTCGACTGGAGAAATCTTAGCCTACCATTTATCAGACCGTATGACTTTAGATTTAGCTACAGATACACTCAAGAAGTTAAAGAAGAACAAAAACTTTAAAAAAGCAAAAGATGCCTTAATTCACTCAGATCAAGGTGTTCATTATACAAGTCCTATCTTTCAAAAAGC
>NZ_JVPL01000209.1:0-274 GCF_001054655.1 Bacillus sp. 220_BSPC | reverse complement strand
AGAAATTAGGGTTACGCCCATCTATGTCAAGACGAGGAAACTGTTGGGACAACGCACCACAGGAATCATTCTTTGGCCATCTTAAAGACGAGTCCTCTATTAAAGCATGTACAAGTCTAGATGAGTTAAGAAAAGAAATTAAACAATATATGATTTATTACAATCATTATAGATATCAGTGGAATTTAAAAAAGATGACCCCTGTTCAATATAGAGATCATCTTCTTAAAACTGCCTAGGTTTTTTTAATGTCCTTTACAAAGGGTACACTTTA
>NZ_JVPL01000208.1:0-92226 GCF_001054655.1 Bacillus sp. 220_BSPC | reverse complement strand
GCCAGTTTTTCGGCAGGAGTGTCGCAATTTTCTTCAATCTATTATTTATTACAGTAAAAAAACTTGAAGGATCATCCAGTCTTAAAATAATTCGGGATGAGACTATCCTTCATTTTTGTCTTAATGGACGTTCCCGGTGATTTCTGAAATCCGCTCCCTTTCGCCGACTGCCTGCCAAGACTCCTTGACGCAAGCGCTTGTGGGATCTAGGCTAGCCAGTTTTTCGACAGGAGTGTCGTAATTTCTTCCATCCAATGAGGATTACATCTGAAAAACTTAAAGGATAAACTAGTCTAAAACTTGGTTCCGAATAGAGCATCCTACAGTTTTTTCTTTTAAAACACAAAGTTGATTGTAACGGAAGGTACGAGACTCCTGCGAGAAAAGCGGGGCATGGGAGACCCCGCAGGCGCGCCGAGGAGGCTCCCGCCCGCCCGCCCGTGGAAAGCGAGTACCTGGAGTGGAAATCAAATCCACCACCAAATTACATTTCTTGGTCCGGGTCTCTAATTACTTTATTTGTAAAATCAATAACTTCATTGACACCAAGATATGTGTTAGAATATTCTGTAGTTTCAACTTATTCAAGGGGGGGCATTTTAATGGGGGAACCATCTAAAGGAAACGAGCTTTTACAAGTTATTACAGAGGGGAAACAACCTCCGAATTGTGATCTAACGTTACAGATTGAAGCAAATTATGCCCAGGATGGAATTGCGAGAGGTGTATGGAAAGTAGATGAAAAGTTTATTAACGGAATTGGTGTAGCGATGGGTGGATTTGTCACTTCTGCAGCAGATATTATGATGGCTTATGCGATATCATCTAAATTAAGCATCGGACAATCCTTCGCATCCATTGATTTACATACTACTTTTCATCGACCAGTAAGATTAGGAGACGTACAAGTTGAAGCAAAAGTAGACCGAATCGGCAAAAAAACAGCTTATGTACTTGCAGATTTATTTCAAAATGATAAAAAGGTGGCTAGCGTAGTGTCATCAGTTCTGATCCTTTAAACCATAAAAAAAAGCATGTTGCACAAAAAAGCCCTTCGTAACATGCTTCTTTCATTTAGACCCTTCAATAAAATCAAGAGAGCACAAGATTCACCGCTTCGCCTAATCACCTCATTGTAAATCAATTTTATATTTTCTTTGGATAGACACCTCATCAAACAAGCCATCGCAGCACGGTGCTTTTGAGATCCATGGTGAATAGACCGTAATCAATGACGACCATTTCATCATTCTCGTTATATCCGACATTATCTAAACGCAAATCTATTGGGATAATACCGTGCCTCAGGAATTTTAATTCAAACTTGATCAGTTTCGTATATTCCTTGATTGAAAACGGCACTTTCGTGTCCACCTTCTTCATGATTATCCAGCCCGTCCCATACTCCTTAACTGGACATAAATACTTTTTAACTTCCTCATTACAGTTATTGTATATATAGGCTTCATTTGCATTGCTTATTAGTCCTACTTGTGACAATGCAATTTTTAAAATATAGCCATTATTTAAATCATAGACGACCCGGTTAAAACCATGCCCGATTATTTTATACTTGAACTTGAGCGTTTTTCTGGCGGTGGATACTAATTGTCCAGCGGTTATATATATTTGGAATATCCCTATTTGAGATATCCAGGACTCAATGGCTTTTATCTCTTGCATGGACAGCATTGCACTTTTATTTGGCTGATGTAACCTTTCCTTACCATTGTTAATTGGCCACAACATATCCTAAACGTCTCCTTTTTTTAAAATTTGTTACTGCAGAGGTCTCCAGGGATGAGAAAACTATAAAAGAATAAAAGCATGTTCTCAGTTTTTCAAGATTTCCCCTTCGTTATAAATATGATATGCATCTTTTATAAAACGGCTTGTACTGTAGCTGAGAAATCATTATCATTGACAGGGAACTTCGAATCATTTGGATGAACATGTTCTAGGCACTCCCCTTTCCTTCTTTTGCAAAAAAAATGGTATATTATTCTTTGACCCTCATGCTTTAAGACAAGGAGTGATGAAGTATTCGTAAAAGTTGGATCATTTCAGCAATGGTTGGATTATTGCTTATTTGTTTAAGTGTGATTGCCTTAAATTATTTCAAGAGCGATAAAACTGAAAAAGGGGAAAATGCGGAAGCCAAGGAATCCAAAATTCCTGAGGTTGATGAATATGGCGGGATCCATCTTGAAAAAGTCGGGGATAAGGTTCGCCAAAAAAATTGGGGAACCTTCAGATTACTAGAAACGAAGTCTATTAATGAGGCTTTTGAATTGGCACCGATGGTCATCACAGTCAAGGATATCCGCAGGATTCAATTATCTTCACTCACAGATGAAGTAAAAGAGGAACTCAAGTCCTATACGGGATTGAGTTTTGAAGAGGCCTATTCGATATATTTTAAAGAGAATTTATCCATGGAGGAAATCGATCAACAGGCGGCGATGTCTAAAACGGATATCGATGAAGAGGTTTCTTATCTAGAGATAACTTATTCTGTTGAAAATAAAGATTCGAAGGAACTTCAGTTCTTCAGCATGGAAAATGTTACTTTCAATGATGATCTTACATATGATGTGCCTTCTAAAAATTTCATCCATTCCGGGGATACTTTTATGGGGACAAAAAAAGTAAGTCGATCCGATTACCAACCAGGAGAATTGAGAAAAGGCACAATTGGTTTATTGGTTGATCCAGAGGCAAAATTAGATCGGCTCGATTCCTTTTCATTCACTACCGATGATATAGCGGATGGTGAGTCTCATGAATTATTGGTGGATGGGACTTCATTTGAAATTCCCCTAAAAGGAAAGTAGATTTATCGTCTATAAACCCTAAATAAGGGGAACCTCGAATAAAGGTTTCCCTTATTTAGGGTTTCATCTGAGCTCCCTTACGATAACTGATATGCTTATCTCCCCCCGGCAGTAGGGCTCTGTGCTTCCTCCATTAATATTCTGCGCAATATTTTCCCGACAGCTGATTTTGGAAGTTGCTCCCTGAACTCAAAACTTCGCGGCACTTTATATCTGGCCAATCGTTGCATGCAAAACTCCCTTATTTCCTGCTCCGAGACTGACTTGCCTTTCTTTAAAACTATGGCCGCTTTTATCGTTTCCCCACGGTATGAATCCGGTACTCCATACACACAAGTCTCTTTTAAGGCTGGATGCTGATAAATAATATCCTCGACTTCAATTGGATAAACATTATAGCCGCTTGCAATGATCATATCTTTCTTCCTGCCTACGATATAAAAATATCCCTCTTCATCCATCGTCGCGATATCCCCAGTGTAAAGCCATCCATCCCGCAAAGCTGTTGTCGTTTCCTCTGGATTTTCCCAATATCCCTTCATTACTTGCGGACCTTTAATGATCAGTTCGCCTCTTTCTCCTGCTGGTAATTCATCAACGCCTGTTTTCAAATCGACGATTTTAGCATCGGTATTTGGGTATGGAATTCCGATACTTCCTTGTTTTTTCTGTCCTATGACTGGATTACGGTGGGTAGTGGGGGAAGTTTCCGACATCCCAAATCCTTCTAATATTGTAACCCGTAATTTTTTTTCGAACTGTTGAGTGATTTCTATCGGGAGCGGCGCAGAACCACAGCTGCAGTACTTAAAGCAGCATAAATCGTCCGCCGTCAAATCCGGGTGATTCAATAAAGCAATATACATGGTCGGGACACCAGGAAAAATGGTTGGCCGATGTGTTCGAATCAAATCTACCACCTTATCTATTTCAAATTTCTCTAATGTGATATAAGTTGATCCGGCATATATGGCACTATTCAATCGTCCATTACCAAAGACATGGAATAATGGGGTCAATCCAAGCATCCGTTCGCCAGGACTTTGGAGTTGAAGGGCATTAGCCGTGAAAGCAAAATCTTGAAATACATTCGAGATCAAATTAAAATGCGTGAGCATGACCCCTTTTGATTTCCCTGTAGTTCCCCCTGTATATTGAAGAACAGCCACAGCTTCCTTTGGATCGATGTCCAGAACAGGAAGTTCCTTATCTTTCCTTGATAAATCCGTTCCAGTTTCCATTAATTGCTCGGCAGATATGAACGTTAACCTTTCAGAAAAACTTGTTAGCGCTAATATTTCCCGTTGTATCTCCCGCCCAATGAACCAATTGGCTCCGGAATCCCGTAATATATAGTCCAATTCACTCGACTTATACAGTGGGTTCACTTGAACGACCATACCTCCCAAACGATGGGTGGCATAATAGGCAATGATATATTCTAGACAATTTGGCAGCATGATTGCTATACGATCGTCTTTTTGAAATCCACGGTTGTCTAAATTCACAGCAAAACGATCTGCGGCATCCTTTAATTCCATATATGTCATTTCCCGATCCCCATCTATTACGGCCTTGCAGGTTGGGTAAAGTCGGGCTGAACGTTCAAGGAGTCCATATAAGGACAATACTGGAATGTCAATTTCTGCTGGGGTTTCTTTCGGATAAAATCGATGCCAAGCTCTAGTCAATTTTTTCACACCTCATTTTTTACTATTAAAATGGAGCATAGCCACTTGTCAGCCAATTTGATCATCCTTACCTCATTTATCGCGAATGATTTTAAAAATTCCTGTGCCCTTAGCAATGATGTTGCCTTCAGCATCTTTTATTTCTCCTTCAGTAAAGGCAATTTTGTATCCTTTTTGCAGGACTTTTGCTTCCGCAAATAGTTCCCCGCTTGATATGCTGGCTAAATAATGTACTGTTAAACTTGTCGTCACGACTTTAGATTTGGTAACGGAACGAGTCACCATTCCTAGAATGGTATCCAGCATGGTGGCATGAATGCCCCCGTGCAGTGTTCCATTGACATTAAGTAAATGTTCTTCAATGTTTAGCTTTATTATTACATTCCCTTCTTCAAACCGAATGATTTCAAACCCAATATGTGAAAAGAATGCACTACTTTCGAATTGATTCCGAATATCCTCCACTTCAACAGGCAATCTTCCTCCCCCTCACTTATGCGCGATTCAAATTATATACGGAAAGGAGCAGAAACGTATGGGGTTTCCGCTCCTTTATCGTTGGACTATATCGTTTCAATCATGATTGCCATTCCCTGGCCGCCGCCTACACAAAGTGTAGCAACTCCATATCTTTCTTTCCTGCGAATCAGTTCATGTATTAGCGTTGTCACGATCCTTGCACCCGTCGATCCGACTGGGTGCCCAAGTGCAATGGCTCCTCCGTTTACATTCACCTTGTTTTCATCCAGCGATAAATCCCTGATTACTGCCAATGCTTGTGAAGCGAACGCTTCATTTAATTCGAAAAGCCCAATTTCTTCAACTTTTTTCCCGGTGCGCTCCATAAGTTTTCCAACGGCTGGTACTGGACCAATTCCCATCACTTCAGGAGAAACTCCGGCAGTCGCCCAATCGACGATCTTTGCGATCGGCTGTACTTGCAACCGTTCCGCTTCACTGGCCTTCATTAACACCAATGCAGCTGCCCCGTCATTTCGGCCACAGGCATTCCCTGCAGTGACGGTTCCGTTTTCCCTGAATGCCGGTTTTAAGCTTGCAAGCTTTTCCATTGTGGTATCCGGGCGTGGATATTCATCCGTTTCAACGGTAACCGTACTCTTCCTGTCAGAGACCTGGACAGGAACGATTTCATCCTTGAACTTTCCTTCTTTTAACGCTTGCGCCGCTCTTCGTTGACTTTCCACTGAAAAGGCATCTTGTTCTACCCTGGAAATGTTGTATCGCTGTGCGACATTTTCAGCGGTGATTCCCATCCCCAAACTTTTTCCATAAATTTCTTGAGGCTGCTGCCCAGCTTCAGTATTAGAATCAACTAGTTGGGTCCGGTCTCCCCCAAAACGGGCACTTCTTAAATAAAGCGGTGCCCGGCTCATGCTTTCCGTACCCCCGGCAACGACTATATTTGCTTGACCTGAGCTTATCTGCTGTGCTGCTGAGGTGATGGCTTGCATTCCAGATGCACATAACCGGTTTACCGTAAAAGCCGGTGCAGAATCGGGAATCCCTGATCGCAATGCTGCCACCCTCGCGACATTCGAGGATTCGGTCGTTTGCCTAACCTCCCCGAAAATGACTTCATCCACTTGTTCCGCTGCAATATTTGCCCGCTTGATCGCTTCTTTAATGGCAATGCTAGCCAAATGACCGGAACTAATCTCTTTAAATGCTCCACCGTACCTACCAATTGGTGTTCGTACAGCACTCACGATCACGATATCTTCTCCCATTTCGTTCCTCCCCCTTGAAATTCCGGATACATGGGCAAAAGACTACCTGCCCGAATAAAACAGTAAACATTCAGCACTCTTCCAAGACATTTCTTGCAATGATTAAACGTTGGATTTCATTCGTTCCTTCATAGATCTTCGTTATGCGGGCATCCCGATAAAAACGTTCTACTGGATATTCAGCCATATATCCCATCCCGCCATGAATTTGTACCGCTTTATCCGCCACCCGATTAAAAACGTCAGAAGCGAACAGTTTTGCCATTGAAGCTTCCTTGATCACTTTTTTTCCTTCATCAATCTTTTGTGCCGCCATCATCGTCAATGCTCTTGCGGCTTCCGTTTCGGTTGCCATATCAGCAAGCATCCATTGAATCGCTTGGTTGTCAGCGATCGGTTTACCGAATTGGATGCGTTCTTTGGCATATTTGGCTGATAATTCAATTAATTTCCCACTTGAACCCACTGCTCTTGCAGCCAATCCTACTCGCCCTTCACCTAAAATTTTAAGTGCAGAAATATATCCCATTCCAACTTCGCCGATTACATTTTCTTCAGGTATGATACAATCTTCAAAAATGACCTGTGAGGTATATGATCCTCTTAATCCCATTTTTTTGTCCTTTTTGCCGACAGTCAAACCAGGAGAGTCTCTTTCCACTAAAAAAGCGGTAATCCCTCCCTTTGCCCCTTTATCTTTATCCGTTAAAGCGAATACAGTATAAACATCAGCTATCGGCCCATTCGTGATGAAATGTTTCGTCCCGTTCATCACCCAGTAATCACCCTTCTTTTCTGCACTCGTTGCCAAATTGGTTGCATCCGATCCCGCTCCGGGTTCAGATAAAGCAAAGGCGCCAATTTTCGTGCCTGCTGCCATTTCAGGCAAGTATTTATTTTTCAAATGTTCGGATGCCAGCTTAACCAGACCTGTACTGCCAATCCCGGTGTGAGCGCTTATTAATGAAACGAAACCATTATGGGTCCTTCCTAACTGCTCTAAAACGGTAGCCTTTCCCACCGCATTTAAGCCAATTCCACCGTATTGCTCGGGAATGCTTATCCCGAATAAGCCAAGGTCTTTCGCTTTTTCCACCAAATGCCCCGGGATGGCATCTTCTTCTTCAATTTGTATGGCGAAGGGCTCCACTTCCCTTTCAACAAAATTACGGATCATTTCCTTCATTTGCTGCATTTCCTTGGTTAAAGTGATTGTCATGAGTTTATTCCTCCTTAGTACTGTTCATGTATAGTTGCCATCGACAAGTAGGGCATTTAGGTCTGAATGCTGTGCTAAATTCATTGTTTTTTTTGTAAACACACATGTAAAATCAGGCTTCACGTTCAATTATCGTAGCAATTCCCTGTCCGCCCCCAATGCAAGCTGTAATAAGGGCGAACCTTCCGGCAGAACGCTTCAATTCATGAACCGCTTTCGTAATGAGGATGGCACCCGTCGCACCTAGTGGGTGTCCATGTGCAATGGCTCCCCCGTTCACATTCACTTTTGCTAGATTCATATCAAGCTCCCGATTACAAGCAATCACTTGAGCGGCGAATGCTTCATTAATCTCAATGATGTCCATTTCATTTAAGGAAAGTCCTGATTTCTCCATTACCTTCCTTATAGCGGGA
This sequence comes from Bacillus sp. 220_BSPC, assembly GCF_001054655.1. Lineage (NCBI taxonomy): Bacteria > Bacillati > Bacillota > Bacilli > Caryophanales > Bacillaceae > Bacillus > Bacillus sp. 220_BSPC. Next base: position 84,318 of record NZ_JVPL01000208.1, on the reverse strand, counting down.
ACAGGTCCTATTCCCATATAATTTGGATCTACCCCTGCAACTGCCTGTGCCCTGATCGTCGCTAAAGGCTTAATCCCCAATTCCACCGCTTTTTCCCTCGACATGATGACCAATGCTGATGCGGCATCATTCAATCCCGAACTATTGCCTGCAGTCACGGACCCGCCTTCCAGAAACGCAGGCGATAATTTGGCTAGCCCTTCTTTCGTTATTTGCGGTCGTGGATGTTCATCCAAATTAAATTCGATATCGTCACCTTTTCTGACGGGAATGTGGATAGACACAATTTGTTCATTGAACCGGCCCTCTTCCACGGCTCTGGCCATATTTTTTTGGCTTTGTAGAGCAAAGGCATCTTGTTCTTCCCTGCTGACCTCATATTTTCCCGCTAAGTTTTCAGCCGTGATTCCCATCGGGGGATCGCCAATCTCTTTAGGGGACAACCTGGACTTTCTGAACTGCGGCGGCTTTGCACTGTATGGTTTTTCCGGTCGGTCCATCAAGTATGGCGCCCTGCTCATGCTCTCGACCCCACCGGCGATATAGACATCGCCTTCGCCAGCACGGATCGCTTGTGCAGCCAAGTTGACAGCATTTATTCCCGAGCCGCATTGACGGTCGACAGTCAGTCCCGGAAGATGAATCGAGAGGCCCGTTTCCAGTGCAGTTAACCTGGCAATGTTTCCACCCCCGCTTAACACATTCCCCATGATTACATCATCTACCATACGAGGTTCTACATTCGCTCGTTTCAAGGCTTCTTTCATCACTTCTGCTCCAAATACGTGGGCAGGAACAGATGCAAGTGCACCTCCCTGTTTTCCAATTGCTGTTCGAACTGCAGAAACTATGACGGCTTCTCTATTCATGTCCCATCCGCTCCTTTTCCTTTTATTCACTCCATTATTTGAAGGCATTCCTTCTCTTCACTAGTTTCATTGAATGTAAGCAGGTTCGACCCTGCTTATGAGGACTTAAGGTCAAAATTATCAGAACTTTTATTTTTAAGTTTCCCGGCCGGTTTAACGAATATCGCAAACAGGATGCCAAAAGCCAGGACAAGGATGGCCATGAACAATATCGATAGGTTATAACCCAATAGTTGATTTCCTCCAGCTAGACTTATGATATAGCCAGTTAATAGAGGTGCAACAATGCCCGCTAGATTTCCTGATGATGTTAAGATGCTTGTCATCAATCCCCCCCGCTCCTGCATTTCATTGATCATGATCGTTGGTCCGATTGGTAAAATGGCGTATGTAAGGCCCTTTGCTAAACACATGGCGACTATCACCCAGATTGGATTTTGAAATATCATGATTGAGGAAAAGAACAATGCACCAAGAATCATGGCGCCCGCAACGACGAATACCCTTGATGATCGCCAATTCTGATTCTTCTTGAATAAATGATCGGACGCCATCGAAACCCCCATATAAATACATACGGAAACGACTCCGATTATCGCAACGCTGGTTCCCATTTGACCTGGAGTCATTTTAACGGCTTCCACTAAATAAATCGGGAGCCAAACAGAAAACCAAACAACTAAAATATACGTTGAAAAATAAGCTAGTGTAGTAAACAAAGCAGTAGGTGAGGCCAATAGCAGCAAAAAGTCTTTCACTTTTATTTTTTCCAGTTTTTGTTTCTTTTTCTTTTGGACGTTTTCATATACTTCAACTGGATTTTCCTTTGTTAAAAATTGGAAGAGGAAGAACCAAACAAGGCTTGCTGCACCAAGTGCTGCAAAGGCAACCTTCCAGCCGAATATCGTAATTAAGGAAACGAGGATCGGTGCCACGATCATCGCACCAACGGTCCCTCCGCCAACAACAACCGAATTTGCAAAGCCTTTCAGTTTCGGCGGAAACCACTTATCGGCATGGCTGTAAGCAATTGGGCTATAAGGCCCTTCGAATGCGCCAAGTAAAATCCTGTATAGAATTAATAACGGAAGAGCGGTGATGGCTAAAACGCCGAATTGCAAAACGGTCCATGTCAGCATGATGAACCCCAGCACTTTTTTAGCCCCCAGCCGATCAGCCCATGCTGCCCCAAAAATCCCTGTTACTGGGTAAAGCCAATAATAACTGCTTCCAACAAGACCCCACTCTGCATAGGTAAGATTGAATTCCTTCATGATGGGAACGGCTGCGAGGCCCACGATCGATTTATCTGCAAAATTGATGACGGCTCCAAAGAATAATAGAATGAGAACAACCCAACGCATATGAATCCCTCCTCTTCTTTATTTGTCTACAATGGCATACCAACCAACGTAAGGTTCAACTTAGATGGTTGAAATCCACTTTCAATCCTTCTCTAATTCCTCTTTAACTAACAATCTTTTTAATAGTTTACCCACTGTATTACGCGGAAGTTCTTTTCTTAATTCAAATACTTTTGGTACTTTATAAGGCGTCAATTGGGAATAGCAATATCCTTCTATTTCTTCAAGATCAACGGAAGCGCTTTCTTTAGGTACGATGAATGCTTTCACTATTTCTCCTTTTTCTTTATGTGGGATGCCAACCACAGCTGCCTCTTTAATGGACGGATGTTCATACAGAACCCCTTCTACCTCCTGCGGGTAAATATTGAATCCGCCGACGATGATCATTTCTTTTTTCCTGCCGACGATATAGAAATATCCTTCGTCATCCATCACAGCAAGATCGCCAGTATATAGCCAATCATTCTGTAAGGCCTTTTTGGTTTCGGCTTCGTTATTCCAATAACCCTTCATGATTTGCGGGCCTTTTATGAGCAACTCCCCGACGCATATGTTAGGCACTTCATTATTTTCATCGTCAATGATCATACAATCCGTGCCTGGAAAAGGGATGCCAATGCTTCCTATTTTCCTTTTTCCGAAAGGCGGATTACGATGAGTGGAAGGTGAAGCCTCAGACAAACCGAAACCCTCTCCGATTTTGGCACCGGTCAGCCCCTCAAATCGCTTTATTACTTCAACCGGCAGGGGCGCCGATCCACAAGAACAACTTTTTAAACAATTCAGTCCATAGTTTTCAATTCCTGGATGATTGACGAAAGCGTTATACATCTTTGGAACTCCTGGAAAGAAAGTCGGACGGTACATTTTTATTTTTGCAAGTACATCTTCAAGTTCGAATTTAGGAAATAAGAGGATGGCAGCTCCAATATAGATACCTAGATTCATTGCACTTGTCATGGCATAAACATGGTAAAGAGGCGTAGCTGCCAAAACGATTTCTTCGCCAGGTTTCAGGGAATCTCCATACATTTCAAAGCTCTGCACGACATTGGAGGTTAAATTATGGTGAGTAAGCATGACACCCTTCATCTTCCCAGTGGTGCCGCCCGTATATTGAATGACTGCCGTATCTTCATGCGGGTTTATCACTTCGGGCTTCTTAATCGCATCCCCGGTATCAATCATCGTTTTAAGGGAATTGGAGCCATTTTGATCATTTTCCGTATCAATGCATACATCAAATTCATATATCGCTTTCGTTTCTTCGATTGTATTTGCGGCCGTTTGGTCAAATACAATTTTCTTGGTATCCGAGTCTATTAATATTTGCAATAGTTCCCGCGGTTTATACATGGGATTAATTTGTACAACCAACAGACCCAGTGCCTGGGCAGCATAATAACTGATTATGAAATAAGGGTGGTTGGCCATCATCAGTCCAATCCGTTCACCTTTAACAAAGCCCATTTCTCTCCATTTACCTGCAAGTTTGTCTACCTGCATTTTTAGATTCTTATAATCCATGGACTGGTCTTCATAAATGATGGCTGTATGGTGTGGAAACTTACTCGCTGTTATATCAAGCAGTGAATAGACGGATATTTCCGGTAGCTTCATAGATTTCATTCTTTCAACATACCATTGCTCCCATGGTTTATTTATAGTTTTTCGCACCATTTATCCCCCCGCACATAAACGAATTTCATATCGTGCATGTTTGATTTATAACTATTATTATGCAACTTGCATGCCAAGTCCCAATTTAATGTAAAGTCGCTTATTATTAACATCAGTCAATTCATAAATGAATTTTATTCGCAAATAATGCCTTTCTATAGGGGATTCATCGAAATGCCCATAATTCATTTTTGAATTTAAACAAACTCAGATCTTTACTAACGATATTGAAAAGTTGGTTTTTACCATATTATAGATTATACCTTCTCACAAATCGTGATATAGACTTTCTCTATGGTTAATTATAAAATTCGAAAAGCCCATCCAGCTGAGGATGGGCTTTTCGAATTTTATAGAAACTTGGCCTACGAGAAATCTATATACTAAATACCTTTCCAGGATTTTTCGTAGACAGTTTTTTTCGCCGTCTCCATTGATCATCCTCAAGGTTGGAAGGAATAATATAGTTGTTAAAAAATAAGACCCGCTACTTTTGAGGACAATTAAGTGAAATCAATTGCCACTCGGATATCCGCTAAAGGGCATAATATAAAAAACTATAATTGTTTTATAAATGGCACAATCATATAATTGTATGAAAAAGGATGCGTATCATGCCGATTAATTCTTTTGAAAACTATCCGATGAGCTGGAAGCCATCGATTGATAAAACTGAAAAGCCTATCTATCAAGCACTAGCAGGGCAATTGGAACAGGATATTTTAAACGGAGTTTTATTACCTGGAACAAAACTTCCTCCACAGCGAGAACTTGCCGATTATTTAGATTTGAATTTGAGTACCATTTCAAAAGCATTTAAAGTGTGTGAATTAAAGGGCTTGATAAGTGCAACTGTTGGAAGTGGCACATTTGTATCGTATGATGCGTTATCGAATGCTTATTTGCTTGACGATATAAAGCCCAGTCATTTGATTGAAATGGGAGCCACCCTGCCAGATAGTGCTTCATACGAGCCACTGCTACTCCAACTGAAGAATATGCTGCAAGAGACAGATTATGAAAAATGGTTTGGTTATGGTCGTTCTGGAGAAAGCCGGTGGCAAAAGGATGCAGCTATCAAGCTAATCCAAAGGGGTGGGTTTGAAACAACAGTTGATCACATATTATTTGCAAATGGCGGTCAAAATGCGATTGCAGCCACACTGGCGAGTCTTTGTCAGCCTGGAGATCGTATTGGTGTTGATCATCATACTTACCCGGGCTTAAAAACTGTGGCAGCGATGCTTAGTGTGCAAATAGTACCGATAAAATCAGAGAACCATGAAATGAGTCCGACTGCCTTTGAATATGCGTGTAAAAATGACAATATTAAAGGCATTTACTTAATTCCGGATTATCATAATCCGACAGCTCACTGTATGTCTGTCGAGAATCGAAAAATGATTGCAGCAATTGCCAAAAAGTATAACCAGTTCATTATTGAAGATGCGACGTATCATCTTCACAACATTAAAACCACTGCCAGCAGTTGCATCATTTGCACCGGAACAGGTTATCTATATTGCGAGTTTATCGAAATCAATAGCACAAGGATTACGACTAGCCTATGTAGCCGTTCCGAGTCAATACAAGGAGCCGATTTCAAAGGCACTTTATAATTTAAATATATCGGTTTCGCCGTTATTAGCAGAACTGTCAGCACGTACGATTGTATCGAATCAATTTGAAGTCTTAATTGAGAGTCATCGGGAACAAGCTTTTCGCAGAAACCAAGTCCTAAATCGTTATTTGGCAGACTATACATGTTTAGGCACTGAAACAGGCATCTTTCGTTGGTTGCTATTACCAGGCAAGATTACAGGTGCTGAGTTTGAAACGTTGGCTGCAAAGCAGGGGGTACAAGTTTATGCAGCTGAACGTTTTGTAGTTGGAAATAGTTGTCCAGAGCGGGCTGTAAGGGTTTCTGTCTGTGCACCGGAAACGCTTGAAGAGCTTGAGCGAGGATTGATTATCCTTGAACGTTTACTAAACGATTTGACGTAATATTGTTCGCCATACAATTATATTATTGTATGGTTTTTTTGTGCGTGATACGATGATTCAAATCTAGTTGGAGGATTATGTTAAATGGAATTAGCATTCTAGAAATGGAGGTTGTTATGTTACATAAAGATCGTGTAAAAGAGTTAGAGGTCCGATCGGCTAGGTTACAAGGTTACATTAGTTCTTCAGAAAAACAACAACAATTATATAAAAGAACATTAATGGTTGTTGTCATATCCCAAATTTTTGGCGGTGCGGGACTTGCAGCAGGAATAACAGTGGGTGCACTTCTTGCACAACAAATGCTTGGCACGGATGCATTTGCTGGCCTTCCTTCGGGTTTATTTACTTTAGGGTCAGCAGGGGCTGCACTAATTGTTGGACGGCTATCTCAGCGATTTGGACGTCGTTCTGGACTTGCTGCAGGATTTTTGGCCGGGGGTATCGGTGCCATTGGAGTAGTCATTTCAGCATTAGCAAATAGCATTCTACTTTTATTTATTTCACTGCTTATCTATGGGGCTGGATCAGCTACAAACCTTCAAGCACGCTACGCAGGAACTGACTTGGTAAACTCAACTCAAAGGGCAAAGGCTATTAGTATGGCCATGGTTTCCACCACATTCGGTGCTGTTGCAGGTCCAAACCTGGTGGATGTAATGGGTGAATTTGCGATATCCATGGGAATTCCTGCTTTAGCTGGTCCATTTATATTAGCTGCCGCAGCTTATATACTTGCTGGTTTGGTACTCTTAATTTTACTTCTTCCTGATCCCTTTATTGTTGCAAAAGCAATATCAGATGCTCAAAGAACAACCAGCAATTCACTTTTAGAGGAAAATTCTAATTTGTTATCGATAAACAGGCGAGGAATTTTTGCAGGAGCTTCAGTAATGGTTCTAACTCAATTTGTAATGACGGCAATTATGACGATGACCCCCATACATATGGGACACCATGGACATGGATTGAATGAAGTGGGACTTGTCATTGGGTTTCACATAGGTGCTATGTTTTTGCCTTCTTTAGTAACTGGTTTTCTTGTTGATAAAATTGGCCGTGCTGTTATGGCCATTGCTTCTGCCATTACGTTACTTGCTTCTGGCATTCTAGCTGCTATGGGACCTGCTGATTCGATCGTGGTTCTCATTACAGCACTTGCTTTACTTGGGCTTGGCTGGAATTTTGGTTTAATTAGTGGCACAGCAATCCTTGTAGATGCAACTCCTCCATCCACTCGGGCTAAGACGCAGGGTTCTGTAGATGTTTTGATTGCTTTGTCAGGAGCATTAGGAGGAGGCTTATCTGGAATGGTTGTAGCACATTCTAGTTATGCAACCCTATCAATTGCTGGTGCTGTGCTTTCATTACTGCTTATTCCATTTGTTTTTTGGGCAGGTATCAATCATAGTAAGGTCTAACCACATTAAAATGACTGAAAATTCAAAATTCAGCTAGAGTAAAGATAGCCTATTAAACTTTTAAAATTCAATTTCAAAAAATAAAAAAAGGAATGACTATTGATGAAAAATAAATTTGCGGAGAGAGCCCGTTTAGTAAAATCTTCTGAGACACGTGAAATATTAAAAGTAACAGAAAGACCAGAAGTCATCTCTTTTGCAGGAGGCCTGCCAGCTCCAGAGTTGTTTCCTGTAGAAAATCTTAAGATTGCTTGCAATGCCGTATTGGATGAAGAAGGTGCGGCTTCTCTTCAATATGGTACGACTGAAGGATATATTCCTTTAAGAGAAGCTATTAGTCACAGAATGAAAGGTATTGGGATCAACTCTACTATTGAAAATGTTCTCATCACATCAGGGTCCCAGCAAGCAATCGACCTTACTGGAAGATTATTTATCAATGAGGGAGATACCATTATTTGTGACTTGCAGCAATCAACGCATTCAAGTCATACGATGCCAAATTTGTTGAAGTAGTTATGGATGATGATGGAATGGTTATAGAAGAGCTAGAGAAAAAGCTGAATAATCATCCTGACACCAAATTCATCTATACTATTCCAGATTTCCAAAACCCTACAGGTCGCACATTAAAACTCGAAAGGCGAAAAAGAATGATTGAGCTTGCTAATCAATATGATGTACTGATTGTGGAGGATAATCCCTATGAAGCTGTAAGATTTGCTGGAGAGGAACTCCCCCCTGTGAAACATTTTGACACAGAGAATAGAGTAATTTATATAAGCACATTCTCTAAAATTTTCACTCCCGGTCTTCGACTTGGATGGATTTGTGCAGATGAATCTTTCATTGAAAAGTATGTTGCTTTTAAGCAAACAGCTGACTTACACACGGACAGCCTTGCTCAAAGAATTACAGCTAAGTATATGGAAATTTACGATATGGAAGAGCACATTAAAAAAATCAAAGCAGTATATAAAACAAAATGTACAGACATGATGCGCAGTATTGAAGAATTTTTCCCAAAGAACTTGTCTTATAGTAAGCCGGAAGGTGGTTTATTTATTTGGGTTGAGCTCCCTGAGGGCATTGATTCAGCACATATATTTACAGAGTGTCTAAAAAATAACGTTGCTTGTGTTCCTGGAACTCCATTTTTTCCTAATGGTACACAAAAAAATACATTACGTTTAAATTACTCAAATATGTCTAACGAGAAAATTATTGAAGGATAAAGCGTATGGGAGAAGTATTACATCGTGAATTGGAAAAAGAATTAACTCTTTTATGATTCAGCGCTGACAGTTTAGTCCGAGGAAGACACACAAAGAAACAATGTATCGTGCTATATTTTATACATGTAATAAACAAACTTAAATCTGCTGGGGAAAAATCCATTTTGATTAAACTTTTTTCAAAGTGGATTTTTTAATTTATAGGAATAACGAAGCTACTTTGGTCAATCTATTTTATAGATTTAGTAGCTCAAACACTGCCAAGGGCTTATTAGGCATAAGTGAACCTCTCTTATATAAACATGTCCTTCCGTCCAAGTGGCATAACTGGTCCAATCGATCCGACCATTTGGTAAAGGTCTTAGATACACGTTCAAGGTTTGGGATAATCCGCATTTATCAAGTCTTCCTAATTACAGTACTTTGGGTATTTTTGATGAGCCACATTAACGAAAATCAGGCTGCCGTTTCCCCGTAATCCTTAGGTGAAACGGCAGCCCCGCAAACCTATTATTTTCTATGCGTTCATTTTGTTTAAAAAGTTCGTCATGGATGTGGAAGGAAATAAGATTCTATCGGATTTCACATCATATAACCCAAAGGGATTTAAACGCAGACCAGGAAGAAAGTCGCAAGTTAAGAATAATAAAGTATACAAAATGTCGTGAAAAGGAAAGCCTCTCGCTTGGAGCACCTTTAATAATTTATCATTAAATTCAACTGCACTATCAAATGAAGGATCAGAAGTCATCATTCCCGTAAGCTGTAATGGAATTTCAAGTATTATTTCATTATCATCGACAATTACGATTCCTCCTCCCAGTTCATGTACTCTTGAAGCAGCTTTTGCCATCGCCTCTGGTTTTCTTCCGATGGTGAGCAAGTCTGTCGTTGTATTAAAGGTCGAGGCCATCCCATCTAAATTCAATGCAAACCTTTCTAAAATACCTTTTGTAACCCACTCTCCCTTTCTATCGATTAGTGCTGCATACATTAGACCCTCTTGGGCCGAAAGATCGACATACCCATTCTTGGCTGGGAGAAACAAATTCTCCTGTTCGGTTATTACATTACTGACAAAATGAATAACAGGGACTGGATCATTCGAAGAGGTGTGTGGATATAGATACAAATCAGGATTTGCCAGAATTCCTCTTGAAAAGGGAAATGTATTTTCAGGTAAATGCTTATCCCAATCCAAATCTGGCATCTGGGTCGTCAGTTCTCCTTTTTCTGCAACGATTCTCCCGTTTGAAATCACTAAGTCTGGACGAAACTGCACCAAATCAGGCAATAATAATATATCCGCCTTTTTACCCGGGGCCAATCCGCCAATGTAATCGTCCTGTTTAAGGTATGTAGCTGCATTGATCGTGACCATCTGAATAGCTTCGATAACAGGGACTCCATATTCCACAGCTTGTCTTACTAGTCCATCGACGAATCCTTCTTTTTCAATGAAAGTTGGATGCGGACCATCTGTCGTCATCAAAATCCTGCCCGTACTTACCTGTCCATCTGTAATCAGCTTGATTATTTTTGACAAATCCGGACGAAGCGAACTATTTCTGAGAACTGTCCATAAACCCAACCGTAAACGATCCAGGGCCTCTTCTGCCGTTATCGCTTCATGACAGGCACTTATACCTGAAGCTGCAATAGAATTTAATTTTTCATAAGAGCACCCCGCATTATGCCCATCAGCTATTTTCCCCATTTTTTTAGCTGCATCTATAATATCGAGTAAAACCGGATCCCCTTTGTAGAGTAAAGGCCAACGAGTCACTTCTGCCGTTCCAAGTACTTCTTCACTCGAAAGAAGGTCCATAATATCCTCTTTATTGAACCAGTCCCTTTCACCTGGATAACTAGCCTGTGAAACTAATCTTATTAACCAAAAAAAATTCCCTGGCAGGTTTTTCAACTCGCCTAGAAGCCTTTTAAAGCCCGAGTGACCTAAGTGCAAATAAAAAAATAAATTATCATTCACTGTAGTGGTAGTCCCCAACGGCAATACTTTTGCGGTGATACTTATAGGATTGTATATAACCCAGGGATGTGCATGAGTTTCGATGAACCCTGGAGATACATACAAACCATTGGCATCTATTACAGTGGTATTTTCATTTATCTTCACTTCATTTTGGCCTATATATGCAATGCAATCTTTATACAGCGCAATATTTTGCTGAAGAAATTCACCAGAATAAACATTAATAACCGTTCCGCCTTTGATGAACATATCTGCGGGTCGTTTTCCTTGCGCCACTTCAACCAATTCATTCCGGTTCGCTTTAGCATTCACTTTTCCTCGCCCCCACCATTCAAATGACAATTGAACATTTTTTCATGCTGAATGAATCCCCCATTATAATTTGTAGACATTCTTGGAGATTGAATCATCCTTTTTGTTTACGATTGTGATTTGATCTCTGGTTCTCTTAATTTAAATCTTTGGATCTTTCCTGTCGAAGTCTTTGGTAACTCGTTCACGAACTCAATGACGCGGGGGTACTTATACGGTGCTAACACTTTTTTTACAAATCCTTTTATTTCCTCTTTCCTGCCTTCATCTGGATCCGCACTTGTTTTCAATACTATATAGGCCTTGGGTTTTATTAAATCATTTTCATCCTTTACAGCAATAACAGCAGTTTCCAGTACATCGGGATGTGATAATAGGGCGTTTTCAATTTCTATTGGTGATACCCAGATCCCATTTACCTTCATCATGTCATCAATGCGGCCAGCGTACCAAAAGAAGCCATCTTCATCCTTAAAGTATTTATCTCCCGTCATAAGCCAATCACCAATAAACTTCTTTTTGTTTTCTTCATTAAGATTCCAATAAGAGGCTGCAATGCTATCTCCCTTAATTAAAAGGTCCCCCACTTCATTCACCTGAGTTTCATGACCTTGTTCATCCACTATTTTAGCTTCGTAACCGGGAACGATTTTCCCTGTGCTTCCTTGCCGAATATCATCTACCTGATTGGAGAGGTATATATGAAGTGATTCGGTCGAACCAATTCCGTCTATAATATCCAGTCCGAAAACTCTCTTCCATTGTTCGATATAAGAAGCCGGCAGTGCCTCTCCTGCCGATACGCAAAGTCTAACTGAAGAAAGATCATAGGTTTCCTTCGTCTTCTCAAGGTAATTGAGCATCGATCCATACAGAGTCGGGACACCAAAAAATATGGTTGGACGATACTTCTCTATCGTCTCGAACACCTTTTCTGCAGTCGGTCGGTCTGGCATTAAAACAGTGGTAGCCCCGGCTCCAAAAGGAAAATACATCGCGTTTCCCAAACCATAAGCAAAGAAAAGCTTCGAAGCCGAAAAAGTAATGTCATTTTCGGTAATTTGCAAAATGTTCTTTGCGTAGTTTTTGAAAGCTTCTTCCATATCGGTTTGAAGGTGAATAACCCCTTTTGGCTCACCTGTACTTCCTGATGTATAGAGCCAGAACGCTTGATCATTAATGTTGCTAAAACAAGGCGGCAGGTCTTTATTCTGTCTGCGAGTAAGACTATGGAAAGAATATTCGTTATCTTCCTTCAGGTTCTGATCATCCCCATCAACCAAGATGACATGCTTTAAGAATAGTAATCTATTTTTAACAAGCTTTAACTTCTCCCACTGTTCACAAGTAGTAACCAGCACTTTGGAACGGCTATTATTCAAAAGATACTCATAATCCTTTGTCGGTAAAAGTGTATTGGATGGAATCGGTATTGCCCCAACCTTTATTGCACCGAAGAAACTTATGATGAATTCTGGAGAATCATGTAATATAAGCAGGACACGCTGTTCCATCTCCATGCCCAGTTCCTTTAATGCCGCACCAAATTGATTGCCAAGGGTATCGATTTCTTGATAGGTATAAGATTGATTTTCATAATAAATAGCCGTTTTATCCCCTCTGCCCGCTTCAATATTTTTCTGGAAAAATTTATAGGAAGCATTGTACATCGAGCCCAATCCTCTAATTTTACATTCGGTTTTTATCACACATTTTACCTCCTCAAAAAGCTACTGGTTTTAGAAGCGTCATCCCACCGTCTTCTTTTATTCCAAATATTCAAAAAAGAAGACGGCTGCCTGCCATTACAAAGCCGAATCAATCAATTCCCTATCCTTCCATTTTCAATATCTCCTTTGCGGAAAAAGGCATTCATTTGGAAACGCTATGTGAACTAATTTGAGCAAATCCCCTTCCTGACAATGCTCTTTTTCACCCAGAAACCGCTTTCAAATCAAGCAAACCTCCAATCAAGGGTAGTGATTACATCAGGCTATGAAACTTATAGTCTGATATCTCCCCCAATATTTTACACATTCACAAGTGCATTTTGCACTGGAAAGGCTTTTAAAGTAATGACTACCCATTCAGATCAGAATGCTCATGAGGTCGATCAGTAGAAATAGAACCTTTCCATCGTATGCTTTCAAAAACCGTTTTACAGTTTAGGCAATAGTATTGCCTAACGAGCTGTGCAGTACCGAAGGATGAATATAATTCAACATTTTTGCCATCACAAAATGGACATGTCGGATTTTCCTTTTCAACGGGCATTTATTATCTCCCCGTCCCTTAAACGCGGGATCAAAGCTTCCTTATAGGAGTTTACTAAATTACTATTTACAGGAAGGATCTCGTTTTCAATAAGCACACTATTGTTTTCCACTTGTTTTAACCAAGTAGTTATTTCTTGTTCACAAAGTTTAAAAGCTCTCCCGAAACGGGCAGGAATGGAGCCTCCATCATTCAGTAACTTGAGTGCCCAGTTCTTCGAGTACAAAATATGCTCCAACTGTTCTCTTGCCAATTTATTGAATTGCAGTTCGATTTCACTGCCCTTTTGGTGGCTGGTCAAAGCGGTTATCAAAATATTGAGTGCCGTATTCATAGAATAAAGTCCCGCAATAAGTTGTATCCACTCCCCGATTTGAACAATGCTGCCAAACGCTTTACCCGTTTGTTCCTTCACTTCCTTTTTGCTGCCTTTTCCGCTCTTCAAATTCGTTCCCCAGTTATAGAGAAGCCGAGCATGGCCTAGCTCCGACTGTGCCATAGCAATTGCGGCAAGGGTTGCTTCCAAGTCTGGACCACTGACACCGACTTCAACAAGACGATCTCCCAAAATGAATTTATTATCAGCAATCGTTTCTATTAAGGTAATCAATTCAATGTTGCCATTTGTTGAATTCACCATATTAAATCACCCTCTTCTTAAAAAATGGATCTGCCTCTCTAATGCAAATCATGTTTTCCCGCTTGACTATAAACATTTCCAGCCATTTTTCTTCATCATAAATATAACGGGCATAAACACGTGCCAAATCATCATTATTTGCCTCAACTGTTCCAATATGCATTAAGTCATCACCACGATTGATTCTTGAAAACACATCATATTCAAAGTTTTGGACCTTTTTTTCACTCATTTTGAACTGACCCCCCAGGACTTTAATATCTTCTTGCCTGCTTCACTCATTTGGTCGACCGTCCAAGCTGGACTCCAAACAACCTCTATTTCCACTTCAAGAACACTTTCTTCTTGAAGAAGCCTTTTTTTTATATCACTCTCAATCCACTGCATGCATCCGCATCCTGTTGAAGTATAGGTCATCGTTACATGCGCTGTATTTCCTTGCATTTCTACACCGTAAATCAACCCCATATCCACAATGCTAATCGGAAATTCAGGATCAGAAACTTCTTGTAACGCTTGGATTAATACCGGATCCATATTTAAAACCCCACCCATCTATATCGCCTCATTTCGATATGCATCAAGTAGCTGGTATCCTTTTTGAATCCTGTTAACGAACTCTTGATTTTGTGGTCCACGCTGCTTAAAACGTTTGATGACATTATCCCACGTATCAGGTTCATCATAATTCCACCGCTTGTTTTCCGCATCGAATTTACATGGAAAGGGAACTTTCAATTCATACCTTCCAGCCCCTTCATCGTAGTGAGCAGGTAGATTAAGTCCGAGGGATTCACAGAAAGGAACGGCTGTCGACATCCATTTCTGCCGTAATTCATCATTAGTCTTTCCTTTCAATTTATAATCCAGCTGGGCTGACCTGCTTTTTAAGTTATCGGCTACACCGAAGAATTCCAGGGACATGATGAACATCCAATCAATCGCTTCTTGTACCTGCTTAGCCGTTTCAGGATCTTTCATGGCTGCCTTCATTATGATTTCACCGTTTCTTAAATGGAATAGTTCCTCCTTATCAACTTTTACCAATGCCCGTTTCCAAGGTCCGTATGATGTATGTTGGTGTGCATCCCCCAATAAGGTGTAACCTGCTCGATCAAATAATCCGTTGAATACTCCTAGTTCAACCCAATTATCCAATTTAAAATCAAATGCATATGGATTCTTCCATTTATTTGGTGAACGCTCATATAACATGTATTGAACATTTTCCCCTAAATCCTTTAATAACCTGTACGCAATATGCGCATGCCCGATTTCATCCTGCATTACTGCAAGTGCTGTGATTTTGTAATTTAAATTAGGAGCATCTTTATAGACTGTCAGAAGAGGCGGAACACTTAATAATTCTGTATCCGCAACAATCATCAATGTTTGCTTCAATGCCTTTTTATAGTTTTCATCCATATCTTCCAGTCTCTCAACCACAAACCCGGCTTGGATCTTGCCCATCAAATCATTTGTTAATCCTGTCATCTGTTCCTCTCCTATCGTATTATGTTTTTAAAACTATCGTCTTATATAAGTAATATAATAATTTACTTTATCTGGTTAGTCAACAGTTTATCAGATTTTTCAGAAAACAAATAAAGCGAGATGCACAAAAGTGCATCTCGCTTTATTTGTTATAATTCGTATCGAAACATTCCGCCATGTGAAATTTTTTGTATTCTTTTTTCTTTCACTAAATATTCCAGATGTGCTAACGTTTCCGCGATGGCGAATCGCCATTGATGATCAGTGAGCTTCTTATGCTGAAACAGCTGTTCCGTAATCTTATACGCCACTTTATTTGATTCCAGAATGGTTAAAATGACCGCTAAACGTTCATTATGATGTTCAATGATTTCCTTAGCCCGCTGAGCAAGATTTACTATTGGCGTTCCATGGGCTGGATATGCAATGCTCACATCCTGTTCAACAAGTTGAGACAAAGTTGAGAAGTAACTTTTTAGTGGATTTTGATCGGAATTGGGCCAAAGACTAATATTCGGAGTGATTTTATTCAAGACTACATCGCCTATTAACATTATTTTCTGGGTCTCTTGATAAAAACATAGATGGCCCTCCGCATGACCACCATATGTTTTGATGCTCCACCTGCCTTCAGGGCTATCCAAATAGGTATCTTGAAAAATTTCAATTTCAGGAAGCGGATTCACTTTATTCGAGAGAAACAATACGTTTTCTCTCACTTTAGTCAACAAAGGCTCAGGAACGGAATGTTTACCAAATAATTCATAAGTTGCTTCAGCCTGTTTCGCATTACCGCCAAAGACAGTCTTAATCATCCGGGCTTCCACATCACTCATATAAACGCGAGCACCGGTTCTTTCCTGCATCCAGCCGATTAAACCAGTATGATCGGGATGAAAATGGGTCAGGATAATCTTTGATATATCTGTGGGTTTTATGGACAACTCTTCAAGGACATCTTCCCAATATCTCTTGGCGGCTTCTGTTGGAAACCCAACATCCACCAGCACGATTTCTTCTTTCATTCGAAATAAATAACAATAAACATGCTTCATGGGGAATGGGACTGGAATGCCTATGCGAATTAAATAATCCGTTATTTGTTGATGGTTCCCTGATGGCTCAGTAATGATCATCACTTCCCAAAACCGGTTTCCACCTTTGTTGAACGGCAAGCAAAGCTTCCTTTCCATCCACAGCTCCAATTGTTAATTCATACGATTTTTGATTCAACGGAAATGTCTGTCCGTAAATCAGAGCATACCCCTTATTTATTCCATATTTCTCATAATCAAGGCCATTCAGCTCTTCCAAACCTTTTTCTGTAACATGGATTTTTTGCTGCATAAAAAACCTCTCCTCTTAATCATGATAGATTTCTGAAAAAGGGTTAATGGCTTTTTCACGATTTACGAATCCCGCTTTATCAGGAGGATACTCCATGATCGATTCAAAATATTTCACTGCCTTTACCGATGTAAGCTGATGAATATTCCAAAATAGCTCCCTAGCCTTGGTCCCATGCCAGTCTTCAGGTAATAAATCTAGCGGGAAACCAGGATCCAGGAAAAGGAACTTCCTATATTCGTGAACAAGCCGGGTTCGTTCATAAAAACATTCTTCATTTGAAATATCATCATCCCATACAGCCTGCTGCATGTCCTGAAGCTTCGTTTCATATTGCTGTATGAAAGTTAAATAGTTTTTGTTTATTTCATTTAAATTCCAACAAGCACGTAAAATCTCTTCATTTGAGTGGGTGATCACTTGACTGGAACTGAAAATAACCAGGTAGTCCTTTAAATCATATGTATCCATCAAGCTCAGAACCTGTTTTTCCAATGGATTGGGACTGACCCAAATACTATTGGACAAAAGCCCGAATCCTGTCCAGCTCAATTCCTTACGCACTTGATTCCTCAGCACCCGCTTCTCTTCAGGGATGGAGTATGTAACCACTCTCCACAACCCATCCCAATGATTATTCCGGATCGTATAAACACGTTTGACACCATCATCCATATTGCGTTTCCCTTTTTGAGTTAATGAATAATAACTTTTATTGCCTATTTTCCGCCCAGTAATTAAATCCTGTTGAACGAGACGCAGAATAGCTCCACGCACAGAGGATTCCGAAACACCAAAATGTCCCATCATTTTAATCAGTGTCCCAATCCATACTTCCCCACCGTAGAATTGGACGAAATCACCAAAAAGAGTATACAATAATGACCTTGGTTTCATGTTGATTCTCCTGTTCTCATAAAGCCTTTTCTTCTTAATGTAATCTAAATTGGCTCAATTTTCAAACTTGTCAGAGATAAACATCCCTTCATATCCCGCTATATGACTTTCAATATTCTTTTTATATTTTCTGGAATTGGTACAGCCTTAAACCCATCATCCCCGATGGAAGTCCAAGCGCGAATTTCATAACCATACCCAGTCCTTATTTCCCTACAATAAACTTCATGCTGAAAACGAAAGGTTTTTGTTTTCACCTCATTCACGTGAGTGTATACTGTCACTTCATCGTCGTAGTACAGAGGTTTTTCAAAAGTACATTTCGCTTCGAGTAATGGAATGATGATTCTCTTCTCTTCTTCCAAATATTTAGGGCTCATTTCTATAGAACGAAAAAAATTATGACCCGCTAAATCGAACCATTTATAATAATTCGGATAATAGACAATTCCTGCCCGGTCTGTATCACCCCACTGAATTTGAAATTTCGTTTCGTTCACACGCCTTTTCAAATGAGTTTCTTCCATTATAGATAAACCATCCTCCCATTAGCATTCTTAGTAAAAAAGCAATATCGGCAAGAACCGATATTGCTTTTTTACTTTAAAAGGACAAATCAATCATTTACCTTTCCACTGTGGTTCACGTTTTTCAAGGAAGGAAGCCAAACCTTCTTTAGCATCTTCAGAGCGGAATAGAAGATTCTGTATTTCCCCTTCATAACGGATCGCCGCGTTTAAAGGCATTTCTTTACCGTTCATTATCGATAGTTTAATGTTAGTTACTGCATAACTAGCCTTACTTGCGACATTTTTGGCATATTCCAAAGTTTTTTCACGTATTTCATTTTGTGGGAAAACCCGATCTACAAGTCGTATTTCCTTAGCTTCCTGAGGTGAGATAGACTCCCCTGTGATATTCAGGTCGATTGCCTTGGAGTGACCAACTAATCTAGCCATACGTTGTGTCCCCCCTGTACCTGCAAGGACCCCCAGATTAACTTCCGGTAAACCGATTTTCCCTGCATTATCCCCCATAAAGCGAAGGTCACAACCCATCGCCATTTCCAGTCCCCCACCTACCGTGTGACCTTCCAGGCATGCAATCCAAATTTGCGGTGAACGTGCAATTTTATCTAGAGTTTCATTGCAGAATAAGCAGAATTGTGTTTTAAAAACCGGATCAGCAGCTTTAAGGAAGTTAATATCCGCTCCGACCGAGAAAAATTTAGGCATATCACTCATTAGCACAGCCACTTTCATATCTGGATCAAAACGAATATCATCAATTGCAGCATTTAATTCTTTGTAAAAATCAAGCGTATAGGCATTAGTCTTATTAATATGAAGATGTACTTCCGCTACCCCAGTTTCTTTGTTTTTTTGGATTGTAAGCGTTCGCTTCGCTTCGACTGCTGTACTCATTTTCATCAACACTCCTTCGATTTTGTATTACGTTTTATTTCCTTCCGTTTATATTACATAATATACTACTTAATTTTCAGAATTGCAATTATTTTTGGTAAATTATTTAATAATTAAATCCAGTGTAGCATTTGGTATTGATTAACAAAGTTTGAATTATTCATTTTGACACAGTAAAAAACTGGTTTCGAATATAAAGATGGCATTAGGTTACGAGCTTAATAGAAAACATCATTGATTATAAAGGAATGACCAACTCATGTAGAATTGGTCATCTCTTTTATTAACTTCTTGCTAATTTTCAATCCCCTTAACTCCCACACACATTGTTCCTTTGTTTTGATTACTTTTCTAAAGTACTTGTTTGCCATTACATTTTTTGATCCACTCTTCCGGAATCTTTTATCATCATTCATTTTCACTTTTTCATTCACCATTCTTCATGCTCCATCATATAATACCTCAAAGGAAAACCGGGGGTATCAACATGCAAGACAATCAACATGGATCGCAAATGACTGAGGTTGAAAAGTTTGATGAATGGGTGAAAAGTTTTTTTCTGGATCCGGAAACTTGTGCGTTGGATCATCAACTTTTTTCAATTGATATATACGAAAGTGACGATGAGTATATGGTGGAAGCGGTTTTGGAAGATCATGATGTGAAAGATATTAAAGTATGCCTAAGTGATAATGAGCTATCGATCATCGTTGACGATACTCATAAGCCATTTCTTGAAAAAAAAGAAGATAAGCTACCCACACAGAGAAAAATCCCTTTCCCCTTTTCGATTTGCTCACGCAGAATTACCGCTGAATTCTCGAATCCGATTTTGGTGATTCGCATCCATAAGTTTTCCCCCGGAAAAACAGCTGAAGATATTAACATTGAGTAGTCCGTTCATTAAAAATAAAAAGAATGGCTAAGGGGAACCTCCCCTTAGCCATTCTTTTTTCTTGATTAACCAGCAAAATAAAAGGACGTCCGACTTCCTTTTTGTGTCGAAATGACTTGAAGCTGGGCATCGATTCTTTCTTTCAATTCCGGGACATGGGATATTATCCCGACCAATCTCCCGGTGCTTTGTATATCCATTAATGCTTCAATTGCATGATCAAGAGATTCAGGGTCGAGCGTACCGAAACCTTCATCGATGAACATCGTTTCAAGTGAAATTCCGCCTGCATTCTGCTGGACAACATCCGCAAGACCCAAGGCAAGTGCAAGGGAAGCCTTAAAGCTCTCTCCTCCCGAAAGGGTTTTGACATGCCTCTCTTGTCCTGTATATTGATCATACACAGATAACTCCAGACCGCTCTGGATATTCCTTCGTGTAGGATCAAGCTTTCGCAATAACTGATATCTTCCGCTTGTCATTTTCAGCAGCCTTGAATTGGCTTCTTTTAAGATATCATCTAAAAAGGCTGCCAGTACATAACGTTCAAAAGTTATTTTGAAGGAGTTTTGACCTTTGGAAATCTCAGACAGATGACCGACGATACTGTACCTTTCATCCAAACTTTTCTGTTCTTCCCTAATTTGCGCCAATTTCCTTTGGATTTCTTCGTTAGTCCGTTTTTCAGCCTGCAACTCATTCTGTTTTTGGCGTAACGACTCCAATTCTTCATCTATGAAATCGAATGTCTTTTTCAATCCTTCAAGATCCGGTTTGGTCACATCTTTTAATTTCATTTCCAAATCATGAAACAGACTTAAAACACTTTGCCAATTTTGATTATACTGCTGAACTTGATCCTCCAAATTTCCAAGAGCTGCTTCCGATATTTTTGCTGCCGTATATTCTTTATAATTGGAAAAACCTTGATTGGTCATATCTGCAATTAACTTTTCCCGCTCCTCTTTCAATTCTGTATTTAAAGCCTCGATATTTCCACTTAGGGATTCTTTTTTTGCACGGATGGCCGATTCTCTTTCCTTCACCAGTTGAAGGTTTTTTTGTGCATCTTCCAAGGCCGATTGTAAGCGTTTCTGTGTATTTACAGCCATTAGATAAGCTGCATTATATTCTTCCTCTGTCCGTATTCCGTCTGGCAGGGAATCGGTTAATCCTGTTAGTTTTGTAGAGTTTTCAATATACCTAGTTTTCCCTTGGTCCTCTTTTCTCTCTAAAGAGATCAGATTTTCCTTTAGCTCGGATGCTTTCTCTTTTAAATCCAGCAACCTTTTTTCCAGATCATTTAATACTGACTTTTTCCGCATCAATTCTTTTAGCTGTTCTTGCAGCACTTTTCCTTTTTGTACAAACTGCAGCAAATGCTCATTAATATCTTCATTCCTAAACTCCGGCATGTCATTTTGTAAGTCACTTAGCTTCTCTTGTGAAGACTCTAACAGTGCGTCATATTTGGATTTCGCTTGATAATATTCACTTTCAGCTTGGCTTTTTTGTTGTTCCGCCGTTTTCAGCTTGTTTTCTTGCTCTTTCAGTTCCAAATCCGTCGGCATATGCTCATGCATCTGCGCTGGTTTTGGATGACTTTGTGAACCGCACACAGGACAATTTTCTCCAGAGTGCAGCATGGAAGCAAGCATACCCGCTTGGCCTGATCGCCAGTTTCGGTTCAGGGTTTCCAGTTTTTCCTTCTCCTGAATTTGTATTCTTTGTAACTCCTGGAACCGATTATTCTTTTCATCCAGCACTCGTTTCGTATTCTGGATTTCATAAAGAACTTCTTGAAGCTTTTTAATTTTCGATAAAGCTGAATGATTTCTTTCTGCTTCAATTTCCTGATCACGATAAAGAACAGCCGCTTTTTCCGCTTCTGTTTTTTCTTGAGCGACTTTCTCAACTTCCGCTTCGACCGACAGATGTTCCGAAACAGTTTTTTCACGAAGTCGTTTACAAGTTTGCCACTCTTTTTCATCTAAGGTAACCTGTGCTTTTAAGCTTGCAAAAGTCATGACAGCCTCTTTTACCTGCTCAAGCTGATGAACAGCTCGGACTGCCTGCTCTCTTTCATTTTCCTTCAACATTTCCTTATCATAGCAATCCTGCTTCTCAATGCGCTCAGTTCGTAACTTCTCGGACTGCTCACTTAACTTTTGAAGTTCGGCATTCGCATCTTGCACTTGTTTGCCAATTCGCAAATAGTATTGTTCCTGCTTTTCAAGTGAAGCCGCTTTGTGTGCCATTTTCATTTGGACTTTCACTAGTTCCATTTCTGGCAGCTTTGCTTCAAGGGCCTCTTTTTCTTTTCGAAGTTTTTCTTTTTCAGAAAATCGATTTAATAAATCGACAGCTTTTGAAAGCTCTTGATTTACTTGATCACGAGCTTTTTGCTTTTCCTGTATTTGGTTGTTAATATATTCATTTTTTTCTGTTGCTTTCACAATGACTTCCTGTAACAACGGTAAGACCAGCTGTTCATTAGGCTCTTCCCCTTGCAATTGCGCCTGCAGCTCTTCATGATTTCCAGGATGGATGCCTTTCATCAATTCCATTCGCCGCTGAGCACTTTTTTCGCTTTGCTTTCTTAGGATGGAAGCCTCTTCTTTTAATTTTTCTTCTATTCGTTTATATAGCTCAGTATGAAATAATTTCTGGAGAATTTGTTCTTTATCCTTGCTGTCGGAAGTTAACAGTTTTCGGAATTCATTTTGTGGAATCATCAGGATTTGCCGGAATTGGTTCGCATCAAGTCCAATGAGTACTTTTATTTTTTCTTCAACTTCCCGTACATTTGCACCCAGCAATTTTTTTCCTTCAGGCAATACCTCATATAATTCAGCCTTTGCTCCAACCGTAGTTGTTCCTTCACCTGCTTTTTTCTTCCGTTCCTGCTGTGGCGACCGGGTCACCAAATACGTTTTTCCACGCAGGGTAAATTGTAAAGATACTTCAGTCAACAGATCATCTTCGGCAAACTGACTTCGTAAATCTTGCCCGCTCCGATCTTCACCGCTGGCTTTTCCATATATAGCAAAACTAATCCCATCAAATATCGTTGTTTTCCCTGCGCCTGTCTTTCCAGAGATTACAAACATGGTCCGTTCCCCAAGGGAATTAAAGTCAATGGTTTCCCTTCCTGCATATGGTCCGAATGCCTGCATCGTTAAAATATCCGGTCTCATTTCAAAGCCTCCTCTTTCTTAACAGCTTCAATTACCGAAACCATCAAATCCTGCTTTTGTGAATCAAAGTCCCTATCTGTCATTTCTTGATAAAACGTTTCAAACAGGTCCAATTCTGATTTCCGTTCATCTTTTACAGAAGTGAAGGAATTTTTCCTCCTAAGGTCAGTCAAATCCCATTTTCGCTCCAGATGAAGTACGTTCGGATAAAACTGACGCAAGCGGTTAATAGGATCGATCAGTGCGCCCTCATCATTTAGTGTTATTTTCAAATAGTCATCCCTTTTTTGCGATTGATAGAAAGCGGGATCAAGCAACTCTTCCATAACCCCGGATATTTCCCTCATATCGAATTTGGGTGTCAAAGAACGATAGCGTATATTAAAACTTCCATCTTCTTGCATATCGACGATGGACAGCGATTTATTCTGCTTGGCCTCGGAAAAAGAATATTTTAATAGTGATCCAGAGTAAAACACCTTAGGATGACGTATCGCGTCTGGGCTATGTAAATGCCCAAGTGCCGTATAATCGAACGCATCGAATAAGTCGGATGAGACACAGCCAGAACCACCTACCGACAAGACCCTTTCCGAATCGCTCGTTTTTCCGCCTAATACAAAAGCATGTCCTACAAAGACATTCGGCTCATCCATATTGAAATTCTCGGCTATCGTTCCGGTTATCCGCTTCATTGCTTCTTGATGGGAATGGATACTATCATCTTCAAAAAGATGGCGGACCGTCCCAGGTTCTGCATAAGGAACACAATAAAAGTTCACGCCCTTGATGCGAACCGGCTCACATGTTTTTGTCAATTTCCCATGAATGTATAACTGACTATGACGATACCATGATGAACCGAATGCGAGTCTTTCCGCAGAATCATGGTTTCCCGAGATCGCAACGATCGGTGTATTCATTTTCACATTAATCGTATAAAGGATTTCATCAAGAAGCTCCACCGCTTCAGTCGGCGGAACGGAACGATCATATAAATCACCGGCAATCACCACGGCATCCGGTTTTTCCTCTTCGACAATTTCTATGAATTGCAAGAGTGCATGCCTTTGGTCATCTGTCATATGTACCCCGTGAACGATTTTACCTAAATGCCAATCAGCCGTATGGATAAATTTCATAGTTTCACTCCGTCCTAAATTTTACTTACTATTATTATATCAAAAATTTAACGAATAGCATGGTTTGGGTACAAACGTTCTAATTTTTACCACACAGCTCCATTCTTTTGCATGATTCAAAATGAAAAAAGCAGACTCCAAATGAGTCTGCTTTTTTCATCATTAGCTGAATAAATGTTCATATGGAACCATATTCACCTTTCTTTCAGCTAACTTTTTTTGTAAAAATTTATGATCACGTTTTGGTGTGGCAATGATATAGCCGCGTATCACTAAATCTTCCGTAATATCGCCCGCTTTTTCCTTTAACGCCAACTCTCCGATTTTCCCTGCGATTTTATGTCGTGCAACATCACGAAAAAGTTCTGGCACAGGGCTCACTAAATCTTCCAGTAATTCCTTTTGCTGCTTTGACCATAAGTGCTTTGTTTGTTCCAAATAGTATTCTTCCCAATCCATATCGGATTTCCCATCCTCTTTGGGAAATCTTTTCAGGAACTTTCGAAACATGAAAAAGCCACCTATGCTCATCAATATAATTAAAAGGGCTACCCAAAATAGAATGAACCATAAAAACCATCCGCTAAGCAAAGTACCACCTCATATGTATAGAATGATCGTCACTATTTATTATAGACAGTAACCCATATCTTTACAAGACTGGCAATGCAATCATTCTTGACCGTTCACTTCCAGCAGGACGAGCGAAAAATCCCCTACCGCATTTTCTTCATAAAGATTCGTGACCGAAGTTGCATAGTTAAAGATCTCTGCACGAAACTCCTCGTTTGACTGTGGTATCTTTAAATCAAAAACCATCTGATAAAGCAATGTAGTAATATCATGATATTCACTATGTGTGACCTTGAAATTGAAACTGACTTTTCTGATTTCTTTACCTTCAGAATCCTTTACAGTTTCAGATAGAAAATCCGTAACTTGCAGTGGAACATCATTTAAAATGACCTCGTCAACCATTATAAACATCTCCTTAATAAAGTGGTTAAAGACATATTATCACTAGAAACTTTCAGCGCCAATTATTCAACCTTGAAAAAATGAAAAAACGTGCACAGGAAACCTAAGCACGTTTTTTTCAAATCAATTTACTTTCCCTTTTTAACGATTATACGCCATTTAGCGTCATCGATTTGCTCGAACTCGGTGATTTCATGACCTTCTGTAGCAGCCCAACGCGGAATGCTCTCCGTTGCTTGTGTGCAATCGAAATTAATGATCAATTCCTCACCTTTTGCCATGTCCACGATCGCTTCTTTTGCTTCCACTAAAGGAAATGGACATACCATTCCAGTCGTTTCCAATACTTTTGCCATTTAATATTCCACTCCTTGATTAAAAAGTTTTTGACTTGTAACTTAAGCCGCTTTGGATGCAGCGGCCGCCTGCTTTTGCTTTCGGATGATCGTGAAATAAGTCGCTACCCAAGTACCCAGCAGGAAAAAGACAATTGCAACCCAACCTTGCCAAGCAAATAACGCCGAGTTCACCAGGCCATTTCCGATTGTGCATCCCCCGGCAACACTTGCACCGAATCCCATGGTTATACCGCCAATTGCATTATTACGTAACGTTTTCATATCAGGCAAACGCCAACGGAATTCCCCGCTCCCTTTGGCAGCAATGAAAGAACCTAGGAAAATGCCTACTACTAAAAACGTGCCCCAATCGATTAACGCATCATCTCCGGTGATAAGGAAAGTTAAAATGTTCGCGGAAGGCGCTGTAATTCCAAGTCCGAACATCCTCCCTGTCATTGCACTCAGCGGCCAAGCCATGATTGCAATAAGGCCGACCAATAATGCTGTAACAAAAGGATGCCAGCGTTTCTCGAATAAGATGTGGGCCAATCCCGTTTTTTTCGGTTTCATTTTAAAGATTGGAAGTTTCGGTTTTCTCAATTCACGAATCACCAATATGCCAACCAAGAGTGTCACAATAATCACAAGCACCCAAGGCGAAACATTTAACGTTTCATGAATATACGTATCATTAGTACGATAAGATAACAGATTATCCCCTGCCACTTTCCATACACCATATTTCGTCATTGCTGCCCCTAGCATATATCCAAAAAGGGCAACCCAACTTCCGATCATGCCCTCTCCGGCACGATACCATGTTCCAGTGGCGCAACCTCCTGCCAGAACCATACCAATACCAAAAATAAAACCACCCACAATGGTTCCCAGCCATGGAAAACCATCATTTCCAAACTGAATGATCCCTGTATCATTCAATGCATAAACTCCAATACTTTGTATCGCTATAACAACAAATGTAGCCAAAAACATCCGTCCATCTTTAGCTAAAATCAAATCACGATATGCACCAACAACACAGAAACGGCCTCTTTGAAGCACAAATCCCAGCAGTAAACCACAAATAATCCCTAACACAATCATTTGTAACATGTACCGTTTCCTCCTTAAGTAAAATAATAATAATACTAATATAATATAATCCGGATGAAATTACTAGGTTTTTGGCATGATTTTTTTCTAATGAAGTACCCATGGAAATGAAAAACCCGAGTCATCATGAATAACGACTCGGGTTTTGTAGTTTATTCCTTTGATTATCAAACCATACTGCCTCCGCCGAAACTGGCTGCTTTAACTTTCTTATATTGATAAAGCATGGCAATTCTCCACGGAACGATCATCGCAAAAGCAAGTAAGAAAAACATTCCGCTCAATACACCGATTTCAATCGTGCTTCCCAGCATCAGCTTTGCCACCAGTCGAATCACCATGAGACCAATCAATATGAATATGAACGCTTTAGAGCGCAGAATATAAATTTTTTCATCTCTAACTTCAAATTTAGATGTTTTGATCAATAAGATGGAAAATAACATCCCTGCAACAAGAGCCTCCAACAATTCGTATCGAGTGACCCTGAACATCGGGAAAATAAACATCAAGGCACCGGTACTCATAAACAGCGGCGGTAAAATGATTTTCCTTTCATTCACTGGTTTTTTCGTTTCCTTCATCCGTAATATGAAAACACCTATAGCCATCACAATCGCTATACCTGTTGATATATATATCATCTCTTAACCATCCCTTTTAACTAATAATAGGTAAGTACCATTAAAAATTATATATGACTTCAATTTATAAACAAAGTATATAGTACCTATTTAAGATAAACAAGGAGGTGTTTATTAATTAAGCTCGCTTTTGATGATGCTTCCAATTCCCGCCCTCGACAAAAGGCTTGACGATAAAACCTTGGCCCCGGCTTCTGTAGCCTTCGTCAACCATTTTTGCATTATGACCTTCGCTGCCTGAATTCCCTCTTAATTTCTTAGATCAGGATTTAATTTCTATATAATATTTAATGCTTACCGCTTAATCCCGCCTTCATCAACCACTTAGTGACTGACCTTATACCGAAAATCAACGAAATGGACACCATAAGACCTAATAGCAGGCCACAATTAGAATAATATTGAAAAATTAACTTATTATGGACTAAAAACCTGTAAAGCCACCGAATAGTCTAGACAGGACTGCAATTATTTTGGTCATCCAATCAAAAAATAAAACCACACCCATTATAATCATCAAATATCCGCCAATCTTCATGATGTATTGGCTGTACTTTTTGATCCATTTCAACTTTCCGACAAAGAAGGATAATATGAAGAACGGGATGGCAAATCCTAAAATATAGGCAGTCATATAGCTCATGGCAGCACTTGGATTCGTTGCACCCAATGATATGACAGCACCTAACAGCGGACCTGCACAAGGAGTCCATCCAGCGGCGAAGGCCAGTCCGATAAGAATGGAACCTATATATCCGCTAGGTCGATTCTTGAATTCAAAACGACTGTCTTTCATCAATGATTTCGGCTGAAAGATTCCTACAATGAATAAACCAAAAATGATAATCAGGATAGCACCAATCTGACGAATTAACTCTTTGTAATCCGAGAAAAAAGAACCTAAGTATGAAGTGCTAAAACCAATTGCAATAAAAACCAGGGAAAACCCAAGAAGGAAGAATAAAGTATGCAGCATGCTTCTTCTTTGGAGCATGGCGTTCTCGGATTTGATTTCACCTACACTCATACCAGTGATATAAGATAAAAAGGCCGGATATAGCGGTAAGCAGCAAGGCGAAATAAAACTCAGGAATCCCGCCCCAAAAGCTAAAAACATATTAATATCATTCAAATAAGCTCACTCCTATGTATGTCAACCTATAAACATTGTAACAAATAAGATAAAAAAATACATTTATGGAACTGTGAATATTTCATGACAACCAATAGCTTATAACTGGATGGGCGACGGGCTAAGTTAACTTATTTGAATTCATTAGTCCAAGCCGATATAATTGTTATATTCATACAGATTTTACAACGAATACATAAATTAAGGGTACCTTGAAATAAATGTTGGGGCCAGAAAGGAAATATAATGGCTAAAAAGAATGAATTTCTCGAACAGATTGAAATAAAGAGAAATGAACTTATCAAAATTGTCGCTAAAGATGGTTTAAACTCGCATGTTGCCGTTGAATATAGCCAGCAACTTGATCAGTTACTAAATAAATATAATGAACTTTTTTATAAAACCGGTACAAATTTTTAATCCGGTACATCTCCCATTGATAACCACATAAGTTATTATATGAATTATTTTGCTGTCAATCTCCCCTTTTTACCTTCTTTCTCAATTAGGTTACTTAGGCATGACCTTTGCAATATAAGAAAACAGGCAACCGCCATAGGCACTGTCTGTTTTTCCATTTAAAATAATGCATATGAATCATTTTGCAATATCAACATCGGGATGTCGGAGCATAGTTTGTCACAACTAGAACAGCAGGAGATCCAGCAAAGACGGAAGAACCGTCCGGACCACTTACTACCCCAATGTGACACCCGGTTGTGTACGTTATTTAATCCTCGTTGCAGCACCCTACACACCATATATGAAGTATTCTCGATTATCTAAAAATGGCGGCCGGATCTTAAACAATTCCTTAACTGTACTTCCAAGTCGGCGGCCACAATTGATTTCCATATATATTGATCACGAGTAAATGCGGAATTCACGAGTAAATCAGCTAAACTGACGAGTAAATAGAGCGAATTCACGAGTAAATCGTGTAAATTCACGAGTAAATCGTGTAAATTCACGAGTAAACGCAATATTTACGAGGGAAACAGCTAAATTTACGAGGAATCAGCTAAATTTATTAGTACTGTGACAAAACTCACGAGTAACAGTGTGAAATTCATGTGTAAGATGTATGTAGCAGGAGGCATTCGTTTAAGAGATATCCCTTACAAATAAAAGGAATGGTTTTTTCTACCTAAATATATTTATTTTCAAATTCAACCTGGAAACCTCACCTATCCTCGTTCCTTTTTCTAAGCAATCATTATAAATTTAAATGATAAAAATTGTGTTTGACAAATCGATCATAACATATTATCTTTAATTAAAGATAAATTAACTCGAGATAATATCACTGTGTTTTTTTAAACATAAATCTCGAATTAAAGATATCTAAATTCAAAATAAACTCTAGGAGGAATCATAAATGATTGGTATTGGTTTATTAGTTATACGCATAGTAATAGGGTTATCGTTTGTTGGACATGGAGCTCAAAAATTATTTGGGTGGTTTGGCGGTCATGGCTTGAAAGGTACAGGAGGCTGGTTTGATTCTATTGGCATGAAGCCAGGAATTACCATGGCCCTATTTGCCGGTCTATCTGAACTTATAGGCGGAGCTTTCTTTGCTTTAGGTCTCCTTACACCCTTTGCAGGTATATTAATTGCCCTTACAATGCTCGTTGCAATCTTTAAAGTCCATGGAGCAAATGGCTACTGGGCAACTCAAAACGGTTATGAATATAATCTTGCCATTCTTGCAGTGGCGATTGGCGTTGCGCTAACCGGAGCTGGACCATACTCTCTTGATTCCTTTCTATTTTAAGGAAGCTTGGGTTTTATAATCCCTATATTATGAAAAACACGGAGTTGGATGAAACCACTCCGTGTTTTTACTTTTTCCCCATAGTACAGAGATTTTTCTAGTCGTTATTAAAGCCAATAACTCGAATAACAGATACTTCGATTATAGTGTTGAGGAAATAGGAACATAGGTTGTCCCATATTTAAATTAGATGGTTTCAATATTGAAATGCAAACTACCTAAGCATCACTCTTGTACAGTAATTTTCACAAAGGAGTTGGATTAATGCCGCTAAATTTTAAAGGACTATCGAATCCTATTCATTCTGTTTCTCCTCTTCCCGTATGATTTGAATTTCCCACAGGACTAGTGCCTAAATAAAATTTTGGATTGAAAACAAAAGTACCAAATTTGAAATATCATGTCTAAAACCTAAAATCGTGAAAAATAGACTACAGTAATAGTGAGAATGATCATATCCTCATGTTTTTTTTATCTTCGGAGAGTCCTCATTGAATCAAAAGAACGGCTGTAAGTTAAGGAATAAATGAGGTTTTTATCCTATGTGGCAGTATTTTTATTTTCCTTTAGTCTTGCTGCAGTGGGTTTTGCCGAAGAAAATGGTACAAGCGTTAGCGAAGAAAGACTGACACCAGAAGAGTTGAATTATCTTGTAAATAAAGTCGGCAATACTCAAGAAGAAGCCGAGGATTTACCTGTTGAAGTTTCAAGACGATTAATTGAAGAGCAGGCTAATGTTATTGATTCTGGATTGGAATTTATGTTCATATATGATCCAGAAGTTACTAAACCAGGGCAAATCAGCACTTTTGCAGCATCAATTGCTGCAACAACTTTAAAAATAGGAGGAACTGTATATAAAGTAAAAAGTGATCGTTCAAAAGAAGATAAATTATATATATGGTAACTTTCAATGGCTAAAAACACCTTCATTTACTTTAGTGGATAAAATGTCAATTGGTTTCCCTTCAGGTTCAGGACTATATCTGCCAACAAGTGGAGGGAAAGTAAAACAACACCAGCACAGATATTCTCAAGATCAACAAGGAAATGGACGTTGCATATGCATTGACGCTGTCTTATTGATCTGTTGTTAGAATGGGGGCCCATGATGCAAGTCATTATTAATTTCATTTTCATTTTAATAATATCAGTGATTTTATTTTTTATCTTTAGCTATGATGCATCTTTAGATGAACATTTTATATTGTCTCTTTTACTTATCATTTCTCTGCAAATATCTTTAATATTAGCTATTCTGTTAAAAAGAAGGTAACACCAGAAGAGCAACCATTAATTAATGGTTGCTCTTCTGGTGTTAACTAGCGTCCTTCCTACCTTTTCCACGCGTTCTGTAAAGAAAGCCCAAAATTTCCGAATGTATCTGCGGTTGAGGCTTAAGTGCTAGTCAATAAAAATTCTAAACTTTCCCCTGTTTTATTTCTGAATCAGCTTAGAAATAGAATGCTCAGTTACTCATTCGGTCTCAATTTAAAATCACTTATTAGATTCTCATTCATATAAATGACTTTTCTATACATAAAAAACCGGATAAGAACACTTTTATATGTGTTTCTTAACCGGGTTATATAAAAACCAAATCAGTACTTTTACAAACTTTTATTTATTCAATCCCCGGAAACCATCCTGGAGAGTGGATGATCGCTTGCCATAATGGGTCTGGAATATCAAGTTGCTGCTGATTTTCTTTGTTTATTTTGGTCACGATTTCAGCTTCCCTGCCTTGTTCCACTTTTTGTACCCATTCAGGATCAATTATGATTTCACGCCCTAATGCTATTAACGGAACCCCCGATTGCAATGCTTTGATCGCATCATCTGCTGTATAGATGGAACCAACCCCAATTAATGGAACTTGATCTCCGATACGTTCTTTAATGATCTCTATCCGAGGTCGGTCAACGTCGGTTCCCCGTCTTGCTTTCGACCAGAAATCCATTAATGAAACATGAAGATAATCCAGATCCTTTGTTACAAGCCCATCAATTAATGCAAGTGTATCATCCATGGTGATTCCTGGTGTTTCCGGTTCTTCCGGTGAAAAACGGTAACCTACGATGAACGGATCCTTGGCATGTTTGGCAACCGCCTTTTTCACTTCATCCACAACCGCTAATGGAAAAGTCAGGCGCTTTTCAAGAGAACCGCCCCACTTGTCTTCACGACGGTTCGAATGCGGCGAAAAGAATTGCTGTAGCAAGTAACCATTTGCACCGTGAATCTCGACACCGTCAAATCCCGCTTCAATGGCACGTCTGGTGGTTTCACCAAAGTCGAAAATGATCGATTCTATTTCCTTTTCAGAAAGTGGACGTGGAACTGCTTTCCCTTCACCTTCCGATGGGATGTTGCTTGCACTGACAACATCACCATTTACCAATTCGGGTGGAACCTCTCGGCCGCCATGAAAAATCTGAAGAATTGCCTTTGCCCCTTCCGTTTTAATCGCTGATGCCAAACGATTTAGACTAGGTAGCAATTCATCCTGATCTCCGCCAAATTCCCCGTGAAAACCTTTGCCATTAGCCGTCACGTAAGTACATGCCGTTATAACCATGCCGACCCCTTTTGACCGACGTTCATAATAATTAACTTCGGCGTCGGTTACAGTCCCGTCAGGATTAGAAGAGAAATTTGTCATAGGTGCCATCACCAATCGATTTTTCACTTCTAATTTCTTTCCTAAATTAAACGATTCAAATAATGGTGTATATTTAGAATTCATTTAGTAATCCTCCATTTAGTTACCCACCCTGTTGGTTGGTATAACCCTTAATTAAATATCAAACGCGTATTATGATTATAATCATGCATATTTTGCGATTAATGCCGATATGGCTTCTTTTGGCTGGAAACCAATAGCTTGATCTACCTTTTCTCCATCTTTGAATAGAATAAGGGCTGGAATTCCCATCACTCCATATTCGCTCGTCGTATTTGAATTTTCATCCACATTAAGTTTAACGATCTTAACCTGATTACCCATTTCCTCATCGATTTCATTAAGAACTGGGGCAATCATTTTACACGGACCGCACCATGGGGCCCAAAAGTCAACCAATACTAAACCTTCCTTGATTTCACTAGCAAAATTATCATCTGTAACATGTTCTATTGTCATGATCATATCCTCCTTGTATTATCCGAAATATTTGTGATCTTTACTCACCATCTATTTAAAATCAAGTTTTGCGATTCTATTTCCCGGGATTTGAACCTCTGATTTCCGGGCAGTTATTTTCGGGTGGATTTTGATGGATTCCAATTTACCGGATAACTCCATAAACCATGTTTCATCTTTAGAAAGTAAAGCCAAATCAATTAAGGCCAAAAGATGAGCTTCGTTACTGATTTCTAGATCCGGCAGTTTTTCAGTCCATTTACTCGGAATCCAAATCGATTTCCCAACCGCTTTTTCATTGTCGCTTTCAACTACATTCACTTTAACGATTTCTCGATTATCGCTTACGGTTTCAACGAAACCATGGATTAGTTCCCCATCTCTTGATTTTCCCTGTACCCAATCCCCATTTTTGAACAGATTATTTTCAACCATTTCCTTAGCACCCCTTTTATGTTCATTTAAATTAAAACTATAGTTATTAACTGTATTAATAAAATATACATTTTGTGCAAAGAAAAAACTAAATCAATATCACGGACATTGTTTAATTTTTTCCAAAAATGTGCTGAGAGTTATATCTTCTAAATATTTTTCGAAATATAATTCAGCTTCATCAAATATTTGATCCATGACTACCTGGGTATTTGAAGATATGACACATTTTTTCTCCGGATCACCTGTACACCACTTTGGTTTCAGGGTTCCATGTGAGACCGCTATATAAATATCCGCCAAACTTACCTCTTCAGGGTTACAGTCTAGAATATAGCCTCCGCCCACACCTTCTTTAGTCTTAACAAATCCCTTTTTTCTTAAGCTGCTCATCATTTTCCGAATCCTAGCCGAGTTTGTACAAACGTTTTCTGCGATGGACTCACTGCTTGCCATATGATCTGGTAGATAAGCTAAATAGACCAAACTATGCACAGCTATTGTAAATTCACTATTCACTTTGCGTATCCTCCTTAAGGGGATTACTGTAATATTAATATTTACAGTTAGAAAAGTCAACTCAAAAACCTCAACAGCTTCCTCCACTATATTTGATCGATTTATTAATGCAGTGAAATCCCCACTTTACGCTTTTAATATTGCCCAAGTTAATGAGCCTTAATGTAAGACTCGGTGATAATATTTAAACCTTTATTATAGATACACTAAATTGACAACGAATCCATTCTTTCTTCATGAATGGTTTTTCTATTTACAAACATTCAAATAAAAAACACCCGATTACTCGGATGATTACTTTAATCAATTTTATATTCACTAACTCATTATTGTATAGTGCTTAAATAAAAAGATTAATAGAAAAGATTTATTATTTTTTACATTTAGATTTCAATTTGAATTTTGATTCCCATTTGTTGTCTTTAAATTTACATTTGTGTTCAAATTTAAGTTCACATATGGGAAAACACACCTTACATTTTTTCACAAGATCTTTTATCAATTCTAACCACCCTCCTTAATACTGTATATGCATCTTTTGATAGAAAGTGTGGACAAGTATAATTTTTTGGCGTTTTAACTTTCCAAATAAAAAAGCCCTCACATAGATTGAGGACTTACCTTACCCTTCCAAAACAAAAACCACCTTTTCTGAAACATTCATTCAGAAAAAAGTGGCTTAAGAAACAAAAATGAAAGATAAACCAAAATTTTATATAAAATCGGTGGAAGGATTCAGACTAAATCCATTTCGATATTATATAAAATTTTGCATCCAATCTTCCAAGAACATTGATATATCAAGGTTTCATGCTATCTTATTTTGTTTGTTGTTTATTCATGGCGCTCATCATTTGATTAATTTTCTTTTGGGATGGTTTCATACCCATTTGCATCATCATCATTTTCAACATTTGTTCGTTAATTGGCGGATTTTTCTTTAAGTAATCCATCATGTATTTACGAGCGATGAAAAATCCCAGCACTACTCCAGCAATCAATGCCAGTACGCCAACTAGAATGTAAACCCACATACTATTTCCTCCTTCATGTTGTCTAACATCAGTGTACTAGACCAAAGGTTATTATACAATACCCGCTACCGAAAAGTCCCCCATTTAGACAAATTTTCTTTCTTTTATCGGTTTTAACCAACCGTATTTTTCATGTTCAAAATCAATGGCCAGAAAACTCGCTTCATATTTTCGAATACTTTCAAAGAAAGCCGTCTCCGCTTCATAGTCTCCTTCAGCTTCAAGAGTAATGGAATCATTCTGAATGATTAAAACGGCTTTACTTGATCCGTTTGTTTTTTCTAAATAGTATTTTCCATTTTGAGTCCAATAATTCATCTTTTTTTGCAAACGTTGTTCAATGGCTAACTGCAACTGGATAATCGGGACTTTTTTGGTGACATATTCGATTTGTTTTTGCAAAATACTCTTCAGTCTGCCCCTTGCTTGAATATATTCCAAAAACAAATTGAAAAATAGCTTTTCTCTTCCATAATAATGATGGGCAAATTCATCTTCGATTAAATAAATTTGATAGGTTCTCATCAGCCAATGCCTCCTAGCTTTCCTATTTTAGTCACGAAAACATCTAACCACCAGCACCCTGTCCACTATTTTCCACTTTTGATGACTTTCCCCTTTAACTGACACATTTAAACGAAATTTATTTATTCTCATTATATATTGACAAACTAAAAAGATATGTTGTTTGCTGGAGAAATTTTCTTCTTTTTTTGTCGAATGGAAGATTTCCTTTAGTATAGAAGCACATTCAATATATTTAATAGGATTTTTTGATAAAAAAACTGACACCAATCTAGTTGGTGTCAGTTCCGCATTACTGTTATTTAAGCATTTCTTTCACACGGGCAACTACATTTTCTACAGTGAAACCGAATTCCTCCATGATTTTACCGCCTGGTGCAGAAGCTCCAAAATGATTGATGGCCAATATTTCACCCTCATCACCTGCATAACGATCCCAGCCAAACGGTGAAGCCACTTCGATAGCTAAACGTTTTTTCACTGCCGGATTGATTACGCTTTGTTTATATTCTTTTGATTGAGTTTCAAATCGGTCCCATGATGGCATGCTGATTACCGCAACATCAATTCCTTCGTTCGCTAAAGCATTCTGTGCTTCCACAGCCAAGTTCACTTCGGAACCAGTCGCAAGTAGTAATGCATCGGCTACTTCTTTCTTAGAAGCAGAGATGATGTAAGCACCTTTTGAAACACCTTCATACGCAGTTTCGGAAGTGTCTTTAATTGTTGGCAATCCTTGACGAGTCAGTACAAGAGCAGTTGGTTTATTTGTAGACTCCATAGCCACTTTCCAGGCTGCTGCCGTTTCATTGCCATCAGCTGGGCGGATTACCCCTAGGTTAGGCATTGCACGTAATGATGCCAATTGTTCGATTGGCTCATGAGTCGGTCCGTCTTCCCCTACAGCAATGCTGTCATGGGTGAATACATAGTTTACAGGCAGTCCCATCAGTGCTGCCATTCTTATGGCAGGACGTAGATAATCAGAGAATACGAAGAATGTTCCTCCGTATACTTTTAAGCCACCATGAAGTGCCATTCCATTTAAAGCCGCACCCATAGCGAATTCACGTACACCGAACCATATATTACGGCCGCTGTAATTACCAGGTAATAGATCTGTCTCACCTTTGATGGCAGTATTATTAGATCCGGCTAAATCCGCAGAACCCCCAATGAAGCTAGGGACCTTTTTGGCGATCGCATTCAGTACTTCCCCACTTGAAGCACGGGAAGCTAATGTTTTACCTTCTTCATAGACTGGAATTTCCTGATCCCAATCAGCAGGCAGTTCACCTTTGATGGCAAGCTCCAATTGCTGTGCTAACTCAGGATGTGCTTCTTTGTAATTTTTGAACAATTCATTCCAAGCTTCTTCTTTTTGAGCACCTGCATCAACAACAGCTTCATTGAAGTGTGAATACACTTCTTCAGGTACATGGAAGTCCTCTTCGAATGTCCATTTATATGCTTCTTTTGTCAATTTAAGCTCATCTGCACCAAGCGGAGCGCCGTGAACGGCAGATTTAC
Organism: Bacillus sp. 220_BSPC; assembly: GCF_001054655.1. Classification (NCBI taxonomy): domain Bacteria; kingdom Bacillati; phylum Bacillota; class Bacilli; order Caryophanales; family Bacillaceae; genus Bacillus; species Bacillus sp. 220_BSPC. The sequence goes on along the minus strand of NZ_JVPL01000208.1, from coordinate 46,957 downwards.
CTGAACGGTTTGGTGAACCGTAACCAATAACCGTTTTCACTTCGATTAATGTTGGGCGTGCATCGTCGGTTTTCGCTTCTTCAATCGCTTTAGCAATTTCCTGAAGATCATTGCCATCCTCAACGCGGATATATTGCCATCCATAAGATTTGAACCGGTCTGCTACGCTTTCACTAAATGATTGACTTAAGTCGCCGTCAAGGGAAATATCATTAGAATCATATAAAACAACAAGTCTTCCCAGTTGTAGATGTCCAGCTAATGAAGCGGCTTCTGCAGAAACACCTTCCATTAAATCTCCATCTCCACAAATGCTATATGTATAATGATCGACCACATTATAAGAATCGCGGTTATAGCTTTCTGCCAAGTGACGTTCAGCCATTGCCATTCCGACTGCCATTGCGATACCTTGTCCAAGCGGCCCGGTAGTTGCATCTACACCAGCCGTATGTCCGAATTCAGGATGTCCTGGAGTTTTACTGCCCCATTGACGGAAGCTTTTCAAATCATCGATAGATAAGCCATAGCCCGATAAATGAAGAAGGCTGTATAACAGCATAGAACCATGTCCAGCTGAAAGAACAAAGCGATCTCTATTAAACCAATCTGGATTTTTCGGGTTATGGTTCATATATTCGGTCCATAGTTTATACGCCATTGGCGCTGCCCCCATTGGCATACCTGGATGGCCGGAATTAGCCTTTTCAATTGCATCAATTGATAATGTACGAATCGTATTGATAGAAAGTGCATCTAATTTATCTAACATATTGTAAAAACATCCCTTCCTGTAATGTACCTCTTTATATTATAGTGACAAGCATAATATCACAACTAAAATCACTATTTACTGCCTCAATATTAAAATTTTCTAGAAATAAGAGAAGCCTCTATTTAGATTAAACTAAATAGGAGAATACATACATGAATGCACTCTCTTTTTACTCCAAAATGCCAAAGAATCCTCAAATGGAATGTTCCATCAGAGGAATCCAAGCATTAATGTAAATTTCGTTTTTCTTTTATATTTTTTATCTTTTGAGGAGTGACGTCATTACCCTCTGGATCCACGACCTTCACATGCTCCAACGTGTCGGACATGGATTTTCTGAATGTTTCCAAATATTCACTTCTCAATTGGGTTTGCTCTTTCGCTTCAACTTCCGTCAAGCCTTCAGCCTTTGCCTTTTTAGAAAGTACATTTATACGGGCTATTTTGTCTTTTGATAACATAATTTCGCTCCTTCATAATCTGCGGATATTGTCATGGTATTAAAAAAAAAGCGAAATTACAAGTTCTATGATTTACTTTCCTTTGTATTCATTTGATGTTCGAGAAAACGCCTGTTCACAGTAGCCTTAGATACATTGTATCCAAAGCCCCTTAATGTGGCTGCGATTTCTGAGAATGTCAACCCATTGGCACGCAGTTTAATAATTTCTTCAATAGGAATCTCCATACGGTCCCTTCCAGTGGAATTCCTTTGGTTGTGAAGATTTTTTTGAGGACGGTACCCTTTTTCAACGGCTCTCATCATTCCGCGCTTTATTTTAAGATTATGTAGTTTCCTTTGATATTCTTCTACAATGCCCACTATCTGGATGACCATGGCATCCGAATCCGATAACTCCAGCTCCCCATCGTGTGAGAGCGTATAAATTTTCACATCTTCTTTAAGGATGACATGGAAAAGGGCTATTTTGGCATTCCCTCTTCCCAGTCTTGTTTCGTCCTGGATTAATAGGACTTCAGCTTCTTTGGTTTTAAATAGTTCGAGCATGTCAAAAATGCCATCCCGATTCAACTCATAACCACTTGCCTGTTCTTTTATAATGGAGACAACTTCCACATCCATCTTTTCAGCCAATTTGACTAATTCATCTTCCTGCCTTGCCAATGATGTTTCCTGTGACTCTTTTTCGGTGCTGACCCTACAATAGATTACCGCCTTCATAATACCCTACCTTTACTACTTACTGCTCACTGGCCAAATTCTGGACAAGTTCTTCCCCTTTAACCGGTATGACAATGACTTGTCCAGGTTTTATCGAATCCGCACTGACTCCATTATTCTCTTCTATCCAACCAATGAATTCTTTTTTTGTCAAATTTGTTTCTTCATATTCTTCGGCAATTCCCCATAGGGTGTCACCTTCGCTTACTTCTATAGAAAGGAAATCCTTTTTTTGATCATTGTTCAATGTACAAGAGAATAAAATTGAAAAGATGAATACTGATCCCGCTAATAGAATCGTATAAATATAATTTTTGTATAATTTTTTCATAATAATCCCTCCAAAGCGAATGTTCGTTCGTATGTTATGATCAAATTATAATACGAACGTATGTTTCAGTCAACAACAAAATTCGAACTTATGTTTGTATAGAGATGGGGGCCATGCTATAATGTAGCAAAGAACATTGGGGAAGAGGTGCACAAATGACAAAACTATCAAAACGGCAGCAAGATATTCTTGATTTCATTAAAGAAGAGGTCCGCCAAAAAGGGTATCCGCCTTCCGTACGGGAGATTGGCGAAGCAGTGGGACTTGCATCAAGTTCAACAGTACACGGACATTTATCCCGCCTGGAAAGTAAAGGCCTTATTAGACGTGACCCAACCAAGCCAAGGGCCATTGAAATAATGAATTTGGAGGAAGCGAACAATATTCCCAAAGCCAATGTCGTGAACGTGCCGTTACTTGGAAAAGTAACAGCGGGCATGCCGATAACGGCCATTGAGAACATTGAAGAATACTTTCCGCTTCCCGAAAGCATGGTTCCACATGATGACCATGTATTCATGCTGGAAATCATGGGTGAAAGTATGATTGAAGCAGGAATTCATGATGGAGATTATGTCATCGTGAAACAACAAAGCAGTGCCAATAATGGAGATATCGTCGTGGCGATGACGGAAGATGATGAAGCCACTGTAAAACGATTCTTTAAGGAACCGGATTACATAAGGCTTCAGCCTGAGAACTCAAATATGGAACCAATTATTTTACGAGATGTTTCGATACTTGGAAAAGTAATAGGCTTATATAGACAAATACACTAAAAGCGCTTCCCGCGCTTTTTTTGTTTGTTTAATTTATGTCCAGAATTCTCTCAATATGCATTTGGAAGAGTAGATATTGAAATATTTTTTAATAGAATCTAGTTTCATGGGAAATTAAACATCCTTTATAACGGATGAAAGTTATACCATCGCCTTTCTGGTAATATGTACTTTGGAAGAAAGCTCATTGAAATAAAAAAAAGGGTTTAAAATCCCCCCTTTACAATTAATTTCACTCTTAACCTTTGGTTCACTTTAATAAGGTTAGATCGACCAAGTCATTCCACCAATATGTCCTGTTTAATTTTCTGGCCATAAGGAGCAATTTGCTTAATGAATGTTTCCTTGCTCATTAGATCTCTCATTACCAAGCATAAATCTTTATTTCCAGGGAACTCACTCCTAAATATATCCACCTAACACCCGTTGAATTAATACTTTTATATAGGAGTACGGCTGTTTACATTGGCGGAATTACCATCTCCCTAGTTACCCGTACCTACCTCATATTTCATCAAAAAAATGCCTCCTCAACTAAGAGAAGGCATTTCGCTATTTCTCAATATAGACCGAACGAATCAGCGTCCGGGTTCTTTCGGTACCATCCACATTTTTTTCCTTAACATCTATTGTTACATTATAAACACCTGACTTAGGTACTTCTGGAAGGGTGCCAGTAAAATTTTCAGTATCCATTGCCTTAATGGAGTTTTTTCCACTAATTTCTTTACCGGTTTCATCTAGCAGATGAACCAAAAATGTTGTGCTGATTGGTCTTTTTTTATCATTCATTGGATTCTTTATTAAAAATTTTGCATCTTTTTGCTTTACTTTTCCGGCCATACTTAATGTAATGGGGTTCTTTTCGTTAAATTGTGCTGTGAACAGGTAGGCGTCTTTTGGCGATTCAGTCTTCATTCGTACTTTCCAGTCACCAATTTCAAGGTTATTTCTGTAGAATGATTGGATGGTTGCACCATTAAAAAAGGAAGTTTCATTTTTGGCTGAATGGGCCTTTAAGGAAGGTGAATACTTTTTATTGGATGGAGAAATCAATTCAACCTCGACATCATTTGAGGCTGTATATATGCTTATATTACCTGGGGCCGCTTCATTTACATGGAAGCTTTGTTCGACCCAGACATTTTGTTTCAGGACATCACCCAGAATGGTTTGAGCGAGTGCGGTTGTAATGACATCATCTTCAACTCGTTCTTTATAATTGACATGATATGCAGGAATCCCAGTGGTGGATGTGCTTTTTAAATAGGGTTCAATTCTTGAAAATACAGCTGAGCCAACTCGAATATTGTCGTGATCAAAGTTGGGATCCGTAAATAAATGTGTTGCATAGGGTATTTTTGTACTCCATACATTCACCAGTCCATCATTTTCCCCATATGATGATAAATATTGTCCCCCCATTGATAAGGCTGATAGTACCGGGCCTCTGTTCATACCTGCCACAGTGAAATACAAGTTTTTACGAGAGTTAACATGGTTATCCGTGACAGAACGAAATTCAGCCATTTTACCAACTTGTAAAGAATAAGTTCCCTCATCTTTTTGACCTAATAAGGAACCAAGCCAGCCCGCATACCAGCTATAAGCCAAATCAGCTAGGTGAGAACCATGATGTGGGGAAGCTAAAGTGATCACCCTTCCAACATATTGGTGTGCTCCATAGTGGACTAGAGCCGCTTGGGTGTCTGGGCCCCCTTTGCTGTGAGCTATAATATTTACTTTTTCGCCCCCGAAATGGTTACTGATTTCTGAAAGCATTTGAGCTAATAGCCTTCCATTGGCATATTGGCTCACTGATCCATTTCCAGCTGAATCATGAAGCTGAACAAAAACCGTTTGGTAGCCTGCTTCATACGCTTTGGTATACATATCATTGACGCCATGATATTCCGTTTCACCATACCAGCTGGTTGAACTGCCGTTTTTCCCTTGTACAAACACGATTGGTGGTTTGTTTGTATCAAGATTGGGAGGAATACTTCCAAGAAACCAATCCCCTGGACTGAAAGTTTCGGAGGGCGGTTTCAATTTTCCTGCTGAGGAAATGTCTGGCTTTGCCATAATTAATATGGTTAGAATGAGGACAAGAAAAACGACATAATTGATTACATTCCTTTTCAAGGGTTATCTCCTCCAATATCATCTGGAATTTTTTTGAACTCATCCAATTATCAATGCCCTCCTTCCATAGCCTTCCTTCATTAATATATAATTGTACTTTTGCATACCATTACCTGCTATCTTCATAAAGATGGGAGAAAAAAACTAGAAGAAGTTTTATTGATAATGGAGAAAAAGTATGAAGATTTGCCTTCCATTCATTTAGGTATGGGGTCTTTTTCATTTTATGAAGACGTGCTTTGGGAGGAAAACATGCTGCCAATTCACGAAAATAGAGTACAAGCCCTTATCCTGCAAAGGATAAGGGCTTGTTCATCCAGATTAACTTTTCCTTCGAATTTGCCATTGTCCATTTGCTCCTATTCATGGTGTTTAGAAGTCCGCCCTATACATTAAGTAAATAGTTTTCTTTCACAGCAATTGGCTGACATTTTTGGAATCTCTGTATCAATCGTATATTTGCACAAGAAGTTTGAATTTGTACACCTTTTACTACATACAGGTATTTTACAAATGTTCTAATGTCAGCAGCTCCTATGCAACTTCAAAAGAATTAATTTCCCTTTCCTCTTTGTTCCCCTTCTTTCCATCGTTACTTGAATCTTGTCCTATGGAAGTCAGGATTTTATGGATTCAAATGGCCAATCTGTTGAGGAAATGCTTGGTACAATTGAACTTTCAACTACATTTGAAGTGTAGGTCAGGGTCAAAAAAAATGATATCGTCAATCGAGAACCCTACACATTCAGCAAATAAATAAGCCTTATCGATTCGCAAAGGAATCTTATATTGCTCATAGTCAATGTAAGTCCTCTTGGCCATCTTCAGCACTTTAGCCATTTCATCTTGAGTTAATCCTTTATACTTCCTGGCTTGTTTAAGTGTGAACTTAATGCTTGTCATATCTTGTCACCACCTATCTAAAAAAATAATATCACACTTGAAGTATAGTTACCAACAATTTTTCGCAAAATTCACGCACTTTACGTTTACTCACTTTCACTCATAGTGTATATTCAAGTAAGAGGTGAAGAAATATGCACATTGGTGAACGGATTAAAATGTTAAGAAAAGAAAGAAAAATGACACAAGAAGATTTGGCAAATGTATTAAAAGTAGCTCCTACGGCAGTATCAGCTTGGGAATCCGGACGGAATAAACCTTTAATGGATAAATTGAGCATGATGTCCACTTGTTTTGAAATACCGCTATCCCACCTCATTGAAGGAGCGCCAATCGTTAGAAATAATCCTGGAATGGAATTCCTAAATGAAAAGAATGTAAGATTAATTGGTGTCTACGGAAATATCCCTGCTGGAGAGCCTAATTTCACCAACGAATATATAGAAGCCTATATGCCGACATTAAATTCGATGCTTAAATCGGATAAAGAATATTTTTTCCTTAGAGTGAATGGCAATAGCATGAATAAAGAATTCAGAGACGGATCATTGATTCTCGTTGAAAAAACAACCTACCTTGATAACGGGAAAATTGGAGTGGTCTTGGTAAATGGACACGATGCTACGGTCAAAAAAGTGAGAATCAATGAAGAAAACATCATACTCACTCCCTGCAGCACGGATCCTTTTTATGAAGAAAAAACCTACAACATAAAAAATGATAGAGTCCGTATTTTAGGAAAAGTGGTTCAAGCCATTAAAATATACGATTAATATCCAACTCGAGGGTTTCATACGGAAAGAAAGTAAAATAAATGAATAATGAGCAGCCATACATAGATTCAATTCTTACAGTTTTTATCAACTTAATGCTGTTGCATTTTAGGTACAAGCCATCATGGTTTGTGCTTTTTAGTATTGTTCTTTTATTTGTCTTTACATAAAATCCTTTTAATTTGTGTCAGCCCATAAAAAAAAAAGGCATACCTTACATTAGTAAAGGAGTGGAATAATTCATGCAAAATTATCCATATGGAAGCCAAGATAACGTATTACCTCCAGGTCATTATGCGTATACGAGCAACTTTCCGCAAACGATGAAAACTTTATCACCGACTTATACAATTCCCACAGAACCAGTTCTCTTTGACCATCTAATGATGAATTTAGGTAAAACGATCACTATCGTAACAATGAAGGAATCATTAAAGGGCAAACTTACCTGCGTCACTATTGATCACCTGCAATTATCAATCGGCGATTTAAAATATCATATCCGTTATCCCCAGATTACTTATTTCATTGAGTGAATGTATTTGGAAACTTTAGTAGGGGCCATTTTCAGTATATTTTCCTTTCATGCAAAAGAATAAAATTGTTTATATCAGGTAATAAAATCATCATATTTTTATAATGCGGTTCACAACCCCCTATAAGAATCTTATAATTGATGATAAGCATTTGCCTCTGTAGCTCTAGAAGGGAAGAGCGCCGGAAAACATTGTAGCCACCGGGTCGCAAGGTAAGGGTTTCAGAAGCACCGAAAAGCAATTACGCTGAGGCAGGTGGAATTCCTGCCGGTGAAAATCCGTAGGGAAGCGTGTTCTCCTCTAGCCTATGCTTACGAAAGGAGTGCGGGTTCGAATCCCGTCAGAGGCTTACTTCCTGAATAATGCGATTATATATACTCACAGAAAGTGACTCCCAATTGCACAAGTCCACTTTGGCCTTCTGTGTAAATTATTTTCCCCTTGCATTCCTCCCGCTTTTATCGAAGGACCGAATCAGGACGGCAGAATGTACAGTTTTTCATTACATGCATATTCCTGAATCAAAAAGGCCCCTCTCTTTTTGAGAAGGGCTTACTGCGTGGTGTGCTTCTGGAAATTATAAATAATTATTAATTATTCATTTCACCCGCAATTTCTGGTTAACCGTAATGGTGTACTGACTGTCAAGACCGTTCCAATCTTTAATTTGCTGAACCGTACTGCCATAAGAATTGCTTAAGGAATATACTGTATCCCCACTAACGACAGTGTGGTATACAGCTGTACTTTTCTTAGTTAGAGTGAAGCATTTAACTAAACCGTTTACATGTCCGCGAGCCAGTGATTCGATAAAGGATGACGTTTTCAACTTTGCTGCGTCATTTACATTATCGATAAATCCATTTTCAGTCAGGAGTGCAGGCATGTCCGTTTCACGGAGTACATATAAATCTCCTGTTTTTTGTCCTCTGTCCTGGATGTTGATAAGCTTCATGACCTCTGAATGAATATGATCTTGATACGTTTTCGTTATCTGGTTAGTGGACGTATAAATGTAATCCTCGTACCCAGTTCCGCCGCCGGCATTAATGTGGATGGAGAGAAAAAAGTCAGCTCCCCACGTGTTCGCTGCATTCGTACGATCGTTTAAGGAGGGGTAGGTATCTTGGGTCCTGCTCATTTTCACAGAAACGTTATTATATTCTATCAATAAGATGTCTTTGATTCGAGTTGCAATGGATAAAGTTAAATCCTTCTCTCTCAATCCATTCCCGACCGAGCCTGGATCCGTACCGCCATGGCCGGGATCAATAAATACTTTCACCATTTCTATCACCTCTATTAATCTTATGTTACGTATTAACAAATGCTTGTACACATAACTATCGGATTAAAGAAATTCTGCCGTTCTCAAAAAAAATACACCCTTAAAGGTGTAGTGGCATTATTTGATGATATTCGCCCAATGGACGGGAATTCTTTGAAAAAGACTTTTTCTATTTTTTTACTTTCGCATCAGGAATTTTTGGAGAATAAGCAATCTATAATCAAAGGAACAAGAAGATTGAGAGATATTAAGAAAAGTCAACATTAACACAAATTTATCGGTTTTTGGTTTGTTTTATTTATCGCTTCTGCGCACTCTTTAATTGAGTCAATCACTAAAGTCGGTTCTGATAATTGCGGAAAATGTCCACTCTTTTCAGCGACAATGTGTTTGCTGTTTCTTGTCAATGAAAGTAATGCCATTAATCAAAACTATATTGGGTTTGCCGTATCCACTAATATTATATTGTAGCGTCCCTTTCACAGTTTCCACCTTATATTTTTCTATTTTCAATGTCAGCACCACACCTCACTTTGTTTAGATTAATTCACGTGTGTAACAAGCTATTGGTTTCATTTATAAAAATTGCTAAATGGATTCTTTGAATTTTTTACGAAAGCTATAGAAAATGATAATGTGAACTTTCATTCCTAAACATTGTACAGGATTTTAAAAGGAGAGATCGTATGATAAATGAATATGATAAGTTTGAACAATTAGTTAAAAAGTTGGCTCAAGGAAACAAGCTAATTCGCGCATGGGAATTAATGGGCGGAATTTCTGCAAATGTGACAGGACTGGAAATATTACAATCGTCAGGGCGTATCGTAAAAATGATCGTTCGTCAGCATGGTGATAATGACTTGAAACGGAATCCAAATATTGCTTCATATGAACACAAGCTCTTAGGGATATTGAAAGTTGCCGGTTTGCCTGTACCAATGCCATATTACTTTGAGCAATCCTGCGAGATATTTTCCAAGCCATGCATACTTATCGAGTTTATTGAGGGTAAGTCAGAATTCACCCCCTCAAATCTTAATGATCATATCTTGCAATTGGCAATCAATCTAGCAAAAATCCATCGTGTTAATTGTGCAGATTTATCTTTATCATTCATGCCTAAACTGGAAAATACATATGTCGAGATGTTAAATAATAAAGATAGGGTAATCCTGGACGAAACATTAAATTTGAGCTTGATTAGAGATCTGCTGAAATCCTCCATGCCCCTACCCTCCATGAATAAGGAAGTGATCCTTCATGGTGATTATTGGCCAGGAAATATATTATGGAAAGAGGATAAACTAGTTTCCATAATTGATTGGGAAGACTCAGGTTTAGGGGACCCTTTGACTGACCTTGCCAATAGTCAACTCGAAATTTTATATCATTTTGGAATGCAAGCGATGAATGACTTCACCAATCAATATAAATTCATGATGCCGGAGGTGAATTTTACTAATCTACCCTTCTGGCAATTATTTGCCGCATTACGGTTATCTACATTTCCCGAATGGGGCTTGGAAAAAAGCAAGGAAAATAACTGGCGGAAAAGACACAAGTCATTTGTTCTTGAAGCGATTAACCGAATTCGGTAAATTAATGTTTATTCATTTTTTTTGAAAATGATTGAAGGATTTGATATGCCCGTAATTTTTGATAAAGGCATTTATACCAGTCCCTTTATCATTTATTTTCATAAACTAATAATGACTTTCAAAAAAATCCCAGGAGGTGTTTACATGTATAATAAGCCCTGGGGGCATCCGAAAGGCGGTCAATGTCCACTACAATATTGCCCACCTCACAGAATGCCCAATCAATATAATCCATCTCAAACCTCCCCGACCAAGCAATATGTTAAAACCAATGTCATTAACACTGTTATTCCGGTTTTTCACCCGACACATACAACAACCGTGAATAAACACTTCAACACCTATATACCGCATACCCGAAGTATCGTAAAAGAGTGTTATTCACAAAGTTTTGTTTGTGGAGTACCTCAACCCCCCAGTTATTCGAGGAGAATGTTAAGATATTAATTAAAAAAACCCCGAATCGGGGTTTTTATTAATTCCTTCAACCTCTTGAATTGAGTTACAAAGGATTTACAACTGTCTGAATGCAAACTCCCTATACTTTTTAAAATTTTGTTTCTTATAAAACTCTTTTGCTGCCATGTTTTCAAACCAATAATCCAGTTCAATTAAATCTATATCATTCTTTTTAGCAATATCATAGACCTCATTCATTAGTTTTTTACCGTAACCTTTATGGGTTTGACCTTCAACGATACTAAGCTGATGCACATATACTGATTTATACTCATTTTTAAAAGCACTTTCAGGATAGTTTTTAATTTCAATCCATGCGAAAACAATTGGCGGTCAAGGTTTCCTTCTTGGAGTGTTCCTAACTGGACATAGGAGAAATACATCCTACTAACAAACCAATAGTGAGTATTTTGCTATTGTTGGATCACATGCATATTATATATTCTATCGAGGTATATCTTAAAATAAACTATGTCTTTACAAAGGTTCTTCAAACTGCCGACAGGTTTTTCCATTCAATTGATGGACGGATGTATTTGGCTAGATGAAAGGTTCTACCTTTACCTTCGAAATCAAGTTGCCGGCCTTACACCAAGAATGAAGACCCTTTTTCCTATCACTATGAATATAATGGGTCCAGATTTTACAGGATCTCTTTTTCTTGGTGATTGACCGTTACCATATCTTCGACCTGAAGTAATAGGCTGTTGCCGTTCCCCCGTTATTCGTTTCTTAGGCTTTGTTCCTCAGTATGTTCTCACTGGTGATATAAGATGACGATAGGAGGAATTATCGCTTGGCTCGATTAAGACAGGTCTCATTGGACCGCCAAAACTTAGCTTTACCTCGTTTTCTTTTATCGCTTTTAAGGCATCCAATAAAAAGCTTCCATCCAGTGATACACTTAACCCCGCCTCACCTCTGATTGACATGATGCTTTGCGTTTCTTCTATTTTCCCTAATTCCGATGAATTAGAAGATATCCTTAACTTACTTTTATCTAGGATTTCTATAAGTACATTGTTATTTCTCCATTCACTTGCAAAAAGGCAGGCCCTATCAATACCCTTTAATAGTGTTTTGGTATCCACGGTGATGATCGTTTTCAAATCTTTTGGCAGCAATTCTGATACATTCGGATAATTACCTTCAATCAGCCTTGAAAAAAGTGAGATATGATTTGTTTGAAAGACGATATAGCTTTCTGTGATGAAAATATGTAGGATATCCGCTTCATTATTAAATAACTTGGTTAACTCATTAAGGCTTTTACTTGGAATGATGAAAGACCCCGTCACCTTCGATTCCAACGGAAGTTCTCTTAACGCTAAACGATGGGAATTCGTTGCAACACAAGTAAGCTTGTTTTCCTTGATAGACAAATTGACTCCTGTAAGTAGAGGTCTGGTCTCGTTTTTAGACACGGCAAACGCAGTCTGTTTTATGATTTCCAATAATTCAACACTTGGGATATTAAAATAACCAGCTCCATCTATTTGAGGAATATTTGGGTATTCCCCGGAATGTAGTCCATTTAGGTTCATGACTATTTCATTTGATTTAATAGTAACTGATTGATTTCCGTTCAGCTTTACATGGATGACATCAGGTAATTTTTTGACGATTTCACTTAAATATTTGGCTGATAAAACAACCGTACCCTTTTCAAAAACCTCCAATCCTGATACACCATCAATCGTTAAAGGAATGGTTTTTTCAATGACAATATCGGAATTACTACCAAGAAGGGTTAAGCAATCGTCATTAGCCACTATCTTTATTCCTGATAAAATGGGTATTGCCGTTTTTATGGAAACGGCATGGCTGACATCTGAAATCGCCTTATTGAAACATTCTTTGTTTATAATAAATTCCATGAAATACGTCACTCCTATATAATCGTTAAAGGAGTCTTTCGACAAAATCCCTGTTCAACCCTCTTTTTATGTTGCTATCAGGTTGGAGGAAGCGGCTTATTTTATCACTTTCAGTCTAATATTGAGCGTAACTGGATGTTTTCTGCCATTACAGAAAATATGTAACTGAATAAAGGTGGTATGGGTTTTAATATGAGACCTTTAGATGTTAAGATTCTTGGGGGAAGAGATTGAAAAATAGTAATCAATATTTAGGAGGAGTTCATCTTGAATCCTTATGCATTTTTGGCAATTGCCATCCTAAGTGAAGTGTTTGGCAGTTCGATGTTAAAAGTATCAAACGGGTTTAAAAGGTTATTCCCTTCCATTGGTGTGGTTATTGGGATGGGTTTGGCTTTTTATTGCCTATCGTTATCTCTAATAACCATCCCTCTTGGAACGGCTTATGCCATTTGGTCGGGAATAGGCACAGCTTTAACTGCTTTAGTGGGGGTTATCGTTTATAAAGAAAGCTTTAACCTAACAAAATTTTTAGGTTTAGTGCTGATCATTGGCGGAGTGATTGTATTGAAACTCTCTAGTGAAGGCACTTCTTAATAAATTAGTAATCGGAGGTAACAATATGAAAGGATACATAGCTTTAGGAATTTCAATCATAAGCGAAGTATTTGGTACGACCATGCTTAAGCTGTCTGAAGGCTTCACACATTTATTCGCTACATTTGGGGTTATGATAGGATTTGGTATAGCATTTTATAGTTTATCTGTATGTCTTAAAACAATTCCGTTAAGCTTAGCATACGCCATTTGGTCAGGAATAGGCACAGCTTTAACAGCATTGATTGGTGTGCTTTTATGGAATGAGCCATTTAGTATCACTACATTAGGCGGCTTAGTATTAATAATTGGCGGAGTGGTTTTACTAAATGCTTCCCATACCTCCAAACAAGCGGAAGGAGAATCAAACTAAGTTTGACTCTCCTCCTCTCCCCGCTCATTCAAAAATATTAGTAGACTTCACCACGTTCTCCGTGCAAAGTCCGTGAACTTGAATTTATCGGGTCTATGCCTGGATTCGCTATACTGAAACAAGCTTCCATCGATTAAATGGACTGTACTTTTCACAACTGCCACCATATCGAAGTCTTCAATGTCCAATAATTGTTTATCTTCTTCACTGCATGGCTCCACGGTAATTTCCTTATTTGAAAAACCAATCTGGAGCCCAAGTTCCTTTTCGATATATCCATAAATCGAATCCTCACAAATTTCCTTTGTCAGGCTGTTTACGAACTCGCTTTTGAAATAGTCTTTGTCCAGTATGATTTTCTTCCCATTGATTTGCCGTATCCGGAAAACCTTCCATACTTTACCCCCATCAGTTAAGTCTAGAAGCTTGGCCATATTTGAGTCGGGGGTCTCAAGCTCCAACTTATGAATGATCGTTTTGGAATGCAAATTCAACTTTTCCACCATTTCTTTATAGGAAATCAACCCTGCTACAGGAAAATTAAATTTGCTGAAGTCCAAGACAAATGAACCCTTGCCTTTGATTTTATGGATATATCCATTTTGTTCAAGCAACTGTAAGGACTTTCTCACAGTATCCCTGGATATGTCATACTCTTCCATGAAGCTGCTTTCGGAAGGAAGCTTTGAATTTGTCGGAAAGGTTCCTTCTTCAATTTTTGAAACGATATCACCATATAGCGATAGATATTTGCTGTTCATTTCATCACCACAATATATTTTTCTTAGTCTGCTACTCGTCCTTTTTCAACAAATAGACAACCGATTCATAGGGACGGAGGATAAAATCACCTGCAAGTTCTTTCGAATCGATATAGTTTGAGAGCAGGAGCTCTGAGTTGTACCCGGATAGGTCAATATTCTTTGGAATTTCGAAGGACGCTTCTTTTGCATAAAAGTTATTGATGACCAAAAGTTTCTCGTTTTCATAACTGCGTATATAAGCGAACAAAGCGTCATGGTCGCCAAGAATTTCCTGATAGTCCCCATATGCAATGATATCATGTTTCTTGCGTAAGAATATAAGTTTTTGGTAATGATGAAAAATGGAATCCTGATCCATCAGTGCGTGTTCAGCGTTGATGTTCTTAGCATGATCAGGCACCGCAATCCATGGCGTCCCTTTTGTAAAGCCTGCATGCTCCGTATTTTCCCACTGCATGGGAGTTCGCGAGTTATCACGGGATTTAGCTTGAAGGATTTCAATAATTTCCTTTTCATCCTTGCCTGCCTCTTTTAAAATATTATAATAATTAATCGATTCCACATCCCGGTATTGTCCAATATCATTGAACTTCGGGTTGGTCATCCCTATTTCCTCCCCTTGATAAATATAAGGGGTTCCCCTAAGCATATGAATGACTGTTGCCAGCATCTTGGCAGATTCGTTATGATACTCTTGATCATTCCCGAACCTGGATACAATCCTCGGCTGGTCATGATTGCACCAGAACAGGGCATTCCACCCATTTCCTTCTTGCATCCCATGTTGCCAGCTGCTTAAGATTTCCTTTAACTGCCTGAAGTCAAAATCTGCAAGTGACCACTTTTCCCCGTCCTTATAATCCACCTTTAAATGATGGAAACTGAATACCATGGACAGCTCCTTTTCAACAGGAGATGAATATTTGATGCAATGGTCAATGGTCGTCGATGACATTTCCCCTACTGTCAGCACCTCATCATCCTTCCCGAAAGTTTCTTCATTCATCTCTTTGAGGAATTGGTGAATCTTGGGACCGTCTGTATAAAAACATCGTCCATCTCCATCTTTGTCATTTTCATAGATGTCAGGTTTCGAAATAAGATTGATGACATCCAAACGGAATCCTTTGACACCTTTATCCATCCAGAAGTTTACTACATTGAAAATCGCCTGCCTTACTCTGGGATTTTCCCAGTTTAGATCAGCTTGTGTCCGATCGAACAAGTGAAGGAAGTATTCATCATGTTCCGCTACATATTCCCATGCAGGGCCCCCGAATTTCGAAATCCAATTGGTAGGGGGCTCTCCATCTTTCGATTTCTTGAAAATATAATAGTCCTTATATTCTTTATCTCCAGCCAATGCTTTTTGGAACCATTCATGCTCTGTTGATGTATGGTTGAATACCATATCAAGCATGATTTGGATATCCCGCGAATTCGCTTCTTTCACCAGTCTTTCGAAATCATCCATCGTCCCAAAAACAGGATCAATGGATGTATAATCGGCTACATCATATCCATTATCATTTTGCGGTGAACGATAAAAAGGGGTGAGCCAAATATAATCCACTCCCAGTTTATTCAGATAATCAAGTTTTTCAATAACACCATTTATGTCCCCGATGCCGTCACCGTTCGAATCCTTAAATGATTTAGGATAAATTTGATAGATGGTACTTTTTTTAAAATCCTTCATTGTAATTCCTCCTCTTCGATCCCCGATGTTTCTTTCGTAAGTATCGTAAAAAAGAGGGAGAATGCTTCTCCCTCCACGTTATCAAGCATTTAATTTCGTTGTTTTCGTTCTAGTTTTCAAGTTCATTTTAGGACGTTTGGAGAATGCTATAGTCAAAATGAACGGCACAACGAAAGCAACCAACATCGCGAGTGCAAACATCCCCATATGCTGCGGCTGGATGGATAGGATACCTGGGATCCCTCCAACACCGATTGAGTTTGCCATTACTCCAGACCCGACTGAAACGATGCCTGCAAAAAGTGAACCGATCATACCGGCTAAGAAAGGAAAGCCGTATTTCAAGTTAATGCCGAACATGGCTGGCTCGGTAACACCGAGATAACAAGAAATCGTGGCAGGTATGGAAACTTGCCTTTCCTCCTGGTCCTTTCTGTTAATGTAAATCATCGCAAGCACTGCTGTACCTTGTGCAATATTGGATAACGCGATCATCGGCCATAGGTTCGTACCGCCAAGTTCACTCATAAGCTGAAGATCGATTGCGTTTGTCATGTGATGTAGGCCTGTAATGACAAGCGGTGCATAGGCAAAGCCGAAAACGGCAGCAAATAGCCAGCCAACTGATGAAGTCAATCCGGAATATACAATCGTAGAAATGACAGAACCGATTTTCCAGCCTATAGGCCCCAGTATGGTATGGGCAATGATTACAGTTGGAAGTAAAGCGAAAAATGGAACGACGATCATGGAAATGGAATTATGCACTTTATCTCTCAAGAACCGTTCTAAATACGCCAAGACAAACCCTGCAAGTATCGCTGGGATGACTTGGGCCTGGTAGCCGATCATATCGACCTGGGCAAAGCCGAAATCCCAAAAAGGAATATCACTTGCCTTTGTATTTGCCACTGCATATGCATTAAGAAGCTGTGGGGAAACCAAGGTCAAACCAAGGACGATGCCGAGAATCTGAGTCGTGCCCATTTTCTTCGAGATCGACCATGTAATCCCAACAGGAAGAAAATGAAAAATTGCTTCACCTATCAGCCAAAGGAAAGCGTGGACCCCTCCCCAAAATTGTGAAATATCCACAAGGGTCTTTGTGCTGTCATCGAACATTTTAATATCGCCAATGATATTGCGGAATCCAAGAATGAGTCCGCCAACGACTATGGCAGGAATCAGCGGGGTGAAAATATCCGCAAGATGTGCAATCATACGCTGCAGCCAGCTCATATTCTGTTTTGCTGCATTTTTCACATCTTCTTTTGACGCTTCCTGAAGTCCAGCTATGGAAACGAATTCATTATAAAACGATGATACTTCGTTCCCGATTATGACCTGGAACTGACCAGCTTGTGTAAATGTTCCTTTCACAAGCTTAATCGATTCGATATTCGTTACATCCGCCTTGGCGGGATCTTTCAACGCAAAACGCATCCTTGTTGCACAATGCGTAACCGTCGCAATATTTTCTTTCCCTCCGACATGTTGGAGCAAATCCGTTGCTGGTTCTGTGTATTTACCCATTCCAATACTTCCTTTCCCTAGAAAGCAAAATATAATTGTTTTTATAACCTGTACGTATAGGTTCTGTATACGCTTTCATATTATCCTGTACGTACAGGTTATGTCAAGAACTTTTTCCCTGACTTTAAAAGAATTGATTATCATGGACTTTCATTTACGATTCTGTTCTTGCTCATTTGGATTTTGATAGCATTCATATTATCCCGTAATTTAAGACGAGTAGCTGAAAAATTCAGAAATAAGGTATAATGAAGATATAACCTCTCAATTAATATTTTAATGGTTAGAATTTAGCAGGGAATGGGAGATGAACTTATGTCTGAAACTAATAAATTTCCACTTATATCAGGTAATCTTTCTCTGGATTTAGTGAATACGGAACTGGTCAGTCGTGGCCAGCGGCAAGACTTATTACTATCAGAACGTGATGTGCTGGACTGGCTTACTGTAATAAAAGGGAATAACTCATATTTGGATAATCAATTATCATCAAAAATTAAAGAGAGAATTCAACGAGTATTTGCAGGCATTCTAGAAATGCGTACTATTTTAAGAAAACAATTTGAATTAATAGCAGATGGGAATCCGATTCCTGATGAGTTTATCGCCTATTTAGAAAAAAAAATCGAAAAATCGCCTTTCACATATAAATTAAGTGATCAAAAACTGGTTCCCATACCTGTTGGAGAAGCGGAAGATATCCTGCAATCTTATATTGCCTTTGACTCATTAACTTTAATTGAAAAAAATAAGCTGTCATCATTAAAGCGATGCTCGAATGACGATTGCGTCCTGTTATTTATCGATGAAAGCGGAAGACGCAAATGGTGTTCAATGAAAATATGCGGGAATAGGAAAAAGGTAGCCCGATTTCAACACCGGAAATCTGATGATGAATGAAGATCTACCTTATTAAATAAGTTTGTCAGAATGTAAACAAATTTGAAGTAAGCTGGTTGCCTGCCAGTTTATTCATTATAAAATGGTTCCAGTTGATTTAAGAAATCCGCTCCCTTTCCGCCGACTTCTGCCTAGCCTCCTCAAAGCGAGCGACTGTGGAGTCTTGGCTAGCCAGTCATTCGGCAGGAGTTTCGTAAATTTCTTCACATCCATTTAGGATTTCATAAAAAAGTAAAATGATTCGAGATCTGAACCTCCTCTTGTCGACACACTGAGTTGGCTTTTTTTATGGATTTTTAAACTAACCACTAAAAATAACTTTGACAGGTTAGTTTTATTTCATGTAAAGTCTAATTATATAAAAAAGGAGGGTTCACTTTGGACCGTATTTCAGCCGCGAGGCATAAAGAAAAACGCTATTTTCATATTCATTATTTATCGAAGATGAAGGGAAAAGGAAGAAGCCCTTTACAAATAAATGTAAAGGACGCAATAACGGGGTTGATTGGGGGATTTTTAACTATATTCGCCTTAATTCTCTTAACAAAAATAACATCAGCAGTGTGGTTAATGGCTCCATTTGGTGCCAGCTGTGTGCTGGCGTTCGGTCTGTGGAACGCACCATTATCACAACCGCGGAATATTATAGGCGGTCATTTTGTTTCAACATTCGTAGGTTTAGCTTCCTATCATTTTTTTGGCGATGAACCTTGGGCAATCGGCTTGGCTGTCGGATTAGCAATTGCGGTGATGATGCTGACAAAAACGACGCACCCGCCAGCTGGAGCAGACCCGCTTGTAGTCATGCTTGGCCAGTATGGCTGGAGTTATTTATTTACTCCTGTTTTAACTGGTGCTGTGATAATCGTTTTACTGGCATTGTTAATTAATAATTTGCGCAGCAATCGGAGCTATCCAACCTTTTGGATTTGATTGCTTTTTAATGTGTTATTTGCAATGTTTCACTATCATGAAATAATAAACTGGAACGCTCAGGCTCCTCGTTTTTGTCAGCCATAATTGCTGGTATTCCTGTTAACTTTTCAATAACCTTTATCATCCATCATTTAGTTTGACTTGCGTTTCTGCAACTTCCACTCCGTTCACAAGGAGTGATATTCGATGGATCCCCATATAATGTCGACGTGTCGTCAGGTCTTTCCAATTGTGAATCCTCACTCTTTCAACTCCTTCACCATCTGAGAAATCCCTATCTGCCAATAGGAAAATTTTACGGGAAGTTTTCTGATTTGCTTTCACAAAATCGATGGCATACTCGATGCGAAGTTTCACAGAGTTCTTTTCTTGAACTTGAAAACCGAAATGAAGTTCACTCGTTTCCCCAATACAAATCGAGTCTGGTTCATTTCTAATAAATGCGTTTGTAATGATATTCGGATTATTCAATATATCCGTGTATCCAAATAAAGAAAGGACTTCTGGATCTGCTTGGCGAACTAAGGTCCTGCATCCCCGTCGAATAATCCAAATCGTGTTGGGTTCTCCGCTTTCATGCCAGCGCTTGGCTGTTTCTATTACAGTTTTCGGATGGTCTTTGGCAATATCATTCAAGTTATTGGCCACACTTTTGCGAACATATAGGGATGGATCGTTTTTCAGGTTCTCAAGTAATTCCAAGACGGGTGCCGGATCGGATTTGAACATCGGTAAAGCTTGCCCCCAAGGTAACCTGGGCCTGCATCCCTCACTAGCCAGCCTGCGGACATGCTCATCATCATGATTGGTCCATTCCTTCATCTTCTCGATCATTAAAACGGGATCAAGCAAGATAAAAGCACGGATTGCAAACTCGGAGGATGACCTTGCTGTAAAACGCTCCAACGCGTCTAGCGATAACGGCCAATCTTTCTTAATCAATCCATGTACCTCTACAAAATCCGGGAAAAATAAATATCTAAAACCTTCACAATCCTTATCAAGCCGATACAAAATATCCAAAGAATCTTGATAATCACTTGGAAGATGCTTTCCAAGAGTAATGGAAATGTGCCTTATCCGTTCTTTTAACTTCCTCTCGTCCCAATGCTCATCTATTACTTCCCCTATAAACGATTCAGTAGAGAAGGACGGATGGACACCCTTTACTTTTTCACCGAATTCACGAATGAACGTTTCATTATATAAATCCTTTAAAGGCTCAGCCATTTTTTTCACTTCTTTTCTTCAAGTTAAATTTGCTTTTGGATACTTGCACTACCTATCAGCAATCATTTCAAACTATGTTATGCACGATACAATCATTAAAAAGGACAGCTTACTTTACAGAACAAGTCTGTCCAAAATCAAGTGAAGTTCATTCATCACTATTTGGAATGGCTGCATAATAGCTGATTCTATAGGAATCTATATACTCTTTCCAATGGATGTAATCTTTGCAGCAGAACCCGTTTCCCATAAGTCCATCTTATATCCCCATACAAAATCCCTCCAAGAGTTTTCCTTTGTGTATAGTATGATAGTAGTAGCATATAAAGTAAAATATTCCTACCATATTAATGAATTAATCAAAACGACAAAAAGCCCACTCTGAAGAGCAAGGGCCTGCTTCTAGCTTTTATCAAAGAAAAAGGGACAGTCCCACTGAGTTAATACTTTAACAAAGTGGGGACTGACCTAATTGTCTATTAGACATTTTGATTTAGCTTTATCTGACCTTTCTACTTATCAATTTAATTGTTTCACTTTTACAGGCTTTTTTTCCTTGCTTAATTTGATGATTTGACCAATAATACTGATGGCAATTTCTTCTGATGTTTCCGAGTCAATTTCCAATCCGATTGGAGAATGGACCTGCTCCAACTGTTCTTGCGTGACCCCTTCACTTTTTAACTTTTCAAATATGCTTATGACCTTGCGTTTACTGGCTACCATCCCAACATACGCAATCGGAAATTGCAGTGCCGTCTTTAATACGATATCATCACAATCTTTTGTAACAATTACCACATATGATTTTTCATTTAGGTTGGCTGCGAGCAAAGCCTTTCCAATATCCTCGTTCACAAAAAGGTTTGTCGCATTAGGAAAGCGTTCCTTTGTACAATAACCAACGCGATCATCGACAATGCAATAAGGATATTCGAGGAAATCAGCGAGCTTTGCCAACGCATGGCCTAAATGACCGGCCCCAGCCAGAATGAGTTCAGGCCTGCTTGTATAGACTTCAATAAAGACCCTTAACGTGCCGCCACAATTCATCTGAATTCCGTCTTTTGCATGTTTATTCAATTTATATTCAACGATTTTCGATTGGCCATCTTGGATCGCCTTTACACTATCTTCGATCACATAGTGTTCAGCCAAGCCCCCTCCGACAGTCCCTTCAATGGTACCATCCCGGTAGACAATCATTTTTCCAACATGCCTGGGAGTCGAGCCCTTTGATTCAATAATCATGGCTAAAGCAAAGGTTTCGTTTTGACGCGTCAGCATGGCCACTTTTTCCATCAGCTGCATGAAAAGCTCCCCCCTATCTTTAAACATTAATTCGGTTGATATTGCTTCATGCTAAGAAAATAACGTAAAAGATGTAACGCAACGGTTTTTCTGTAAGCCGCAGTGGAGCGTTGATCGTCGATTGGTCTAATGATCTTATCGAAGGCTGCCACAATTTCAGCGATGTCTTCATCGGCTAATGGTATCGTTTTTCCAACCAGCTTCTTCTCAATATCAATGGAACGAACCATCGTAGGTCCGACCGCCCCGAAGGCAAACCGAATGTCATCGATTCGATCTTTGCTTATCCGGGCGAAACCCGCAAACGATACTTTGGCAATGGCATCTGCGTTGCGGTTGCCGACTTTCTCGAAAACGACATGGGAATCTCCTAATACGAACGGAAGGATAATCTCCGTTACCATTTCATTGTGAAAGCGTTGAACCTGTCGTGGCCCTTGAATGAAATCGCTAATCGCAACCATGCGATCACCATTTACGGAGCGCAACAGAAGCTTTGCATTGTATACATATAATAAAGGAAGCATGTCACCGGCTGGAGAGGCGTTGCATATATTACCGCCTAATGTTCCCCGGTTTCTAATTGCCGGGGCAGCAATTGTTTTAATTGCATTCTTTAAAGCAAAAGGAATCAACGGATTTTCAAGTAATTCACTATAGGTACAGCAGGCCCCGATGTGGATATCCTTTTGATGTTGATACACCTTCTTTAATTCGGAAAGATGATTAATAAAAACAATCGGTTTAGGGATTTTTGGAGGTACTCCCCTTCTACTTTTGTGAAGGACCATAACATCGGTGCCTCCGGCTATGATTGCACAATCTTCTCTATTCAATTGGCTCAAAGTTTCGTCTAAACGCTCGAAGCGATACGCTGTTATTTTCTCTATCATAAGCCATCACCTTTTTTAGCTGCTAGGTTAATCGCCTCAACAATCATATTGTAGCCCGTACATCGGCACAGATTTCCGGAGATGCCCTCACGAATTTCAGCCTCTGAAGGATGAGGATTTTCAGTTAACAAAGCTGCACTTGCCATAATCATTCCCGGTATGCAATAGCCGCATTGCACTCCCCCGGCTATGGAATAGCTTTCATCTAAAATTTTAAATTGTTCCGTTTCAATGATGCCTTCGATCGTTTGAATATCGGCACCAGCAATCGAGCCAATTGGAATAAGGCAGCTGTTTTGCAGGAGGTTATTCACAAAAACACTGCAGGCTCCGCACTCCCCTTCGCCACAGCCTTCCTTTGTTCCGATTAACTCAAACTCATCTCTTAATAAATCTAGTAATCTTGCTGTAGCAGGGGCGTCAGTTTCTACCGTTCTTCCATTTAGTGTGAATTTAATCAACCCTCTTCACCTTCTTTCATCCAAAGACTTTCAATAATGACTTCCGGTGTAATCGGAATTTGCTGAAAAGAAGTGTGCAGGGCATCCTCAATCGCAGCTTGGACTGCTGGAGCGCCTCCGATTAAAGTCAATTCACCTGCGCCCTTCGCCCCGTATGGACCATCAGCATAGGGGTTATCAAAGACCTTGCTTTCAATTGAAACAATATCCAAGGAAGTCGGCGGTCCATAATCCGATATGCTTTTTTGTTGGATTCTACCTTGTTTTGACGTCATCTTTTCTAGATAACCGTATGCTAGCCCTTGAGCCAAACCACCGTCAATTTGGCCTTTCATAATCCGTTCATCGATGACCTTCCCAACTTCATAATTGCCGTATACTTTTTCTAACTTTAAATTACCTGTTAACGTATCAACTTCTACTTCAACGATATTAACGCCCCATGAATAGGCCGGGTACGCATCTCCAGTGAAGGTTTTCTCGTCCCAAGGAATCATTTCACGGTGAACATAGTGCTCAACCACTTCCTGTTCCACCCCTGTTTGCCACTGATTCTTAAGTTTTTTTGCGGCCCGTTCAAGCAATTTTCCGACAATCATCGTCGTCCTGGAAGCTACGGTCGGACCCGAGTCGGGAACCTCTTTTGTGTCGGGATAAGGGTACAAAATATCTTCGAACGGGAGGTTAAGTTCTTTGGCGACAATTTTACACAACGTCGTCAAAATACCTTGTCCCATATCAGAGTTTGAGATTTTTAGTGATACCTGATCGTCCTTTGATTTAACCAGTTTCACCGTTGCTTTAATATGATCTCTTTCGCCACTGCCAGTAAATCCACAGCCGTGGAGGAACAGCGAAGTTCCTATGCCTTTTTTATAGCGCTGATTTTGTTGATTTAAGCGCTGAAAGTCTTCTTTTTTCTTGTTGTATTCTGACACGTTGAGTACGTCCTCAATCATATCTTCCACTAATATCGGGTCGCGGAATTTACCATTGGTGATGGTGGGGTCTCCTTGTTTGACGAGGTATTTTCGTTTATATTCAAGCGGGTCGATTTTTGCCAGTTTACTAAGATGTCCAATATGACTTTCGATTCCGGCAAAGCTTTGAGGAGCACCAAAGCCTCTAAAGGCGCCGTTCGGAACGGTATTGGTTTTTAAGACATAGCCTTTTGCATGAAAATGCGGAATTTTATAAACACCAGCACTGTTTAATAATGCGCGCTGCAGCACGACAGAGCTCAACCCAACATTTGCCCCTCCATCGAGAAAGATGTCAACACACATGCTCAAAATATTTCCTTCCTTATCAAGGGCCGTCCGATATTTGAGTTTGGCCGGATGCCTTTTCGTCGTTACCAGCATATCCTCAGAACGGTCGAACACGAGCATTACCGATTTTTTTACTGCTCTTGCGGCAACGGCTACGTGACAAGCCATCATAGAAGGATAATCTTCTTTGCCGCCAAAACCTCCGCCGGTAGGACTTTGAACGACCCTGACTTCATCGTCACCACAGGCTAATGCGCTTAGCAATGCATTTTTTATATAATAAAGACATTGCATCGATCCCTGGACGACAATTTCATCATCCTTATAAACGGCGAGCATTCCTTGCGGCTCAAGATAGACATGCTCCTGATAACCCGTATCATATTCTTCTTCGAGGATTTGATGGGCTCCCTGCTCGATAGCTGAAATGTTTTCTAAGCTTTCCCCAAATTCATAGCTTGCCAAAACTGAGGATACTGATTTTTGCTTGATCGCTTCGTCCAATGTATAGATAGCCTGATGTTCTTCAAATTCAACCTTCACTTCATTTAACAAACTGTACAGGATATCCAGGTCTTTACCCGTGAGCATGAGAATTGGCTCACCAATATAATTGACCCACTCATTGGCAAAAATGGGCTGATCTTCTTTGATAATTTTGACATAATTCGGTCCGGGGATATGCTCTGCTCCAACAGCTTCATACCCTTCCGGAAGATTAGGTAATTGAATGGATATTATTTTCCCATAAGCAATTGGCGATCGATACAAAACACCATAAACCATATTTTCCACTTTTACGTCACTAATATAGGGCAGCTGGCCCGATACTTTACCTTTATGGTCCTTTTTGGGCACTGAGGTGCTTATGTCTTTGAGATTCATTGCAACAACACCCTTCGACTCATTTTTTTAATTGGACATATTCTGAATAGAAACCTCTTCCAATGATTTTATCAATGAGAATGATCTTTTATGATTCATTTCTATTCAAGATTTTCGTAGTTTTTATTTTTATTTTTACTTCGAGAAATTTAAAGCATTATCATAATCAATGGCTTTTTGGTAATCCTCCGGTGTATCAACATCCATTAATACTCCCGCATCATCTACATTCATGTATTGCTTTTCGTAACCGCCCAGGACCACACGCAAATTACCTTCTGGATTGGTTTCAAGAATTTTCTGTTTCACTACGCTTGATAATTTAATGGGATGGCCGCCTTTATAGTCAAAGCTGGGAATAACCACGTTTCCTTTGTGTTTTGCTAGTAGCTGAACAGTCTCTTTTTTTACAAGCGGACAATCGCCGGGTGTTATAAAGAAGGTTGGGGCATTCACTTCGTTGCAGCCCTTTTGAATGGAATGAAACATTCCCTGGTTAAAGTTTTCATTATAAACAAACTTGATCTGAAATGAATAGGCGTTTTCACTGATGATTTTGACAATTTCCTCTTGGATGATTTCCGCTTGAAATCCAGCTACGACGATGACCCTGCTGCATAAACCTTCAAATTTAGAGATCGTTTGCTCCAACACGCTCATTTGCCCCATCGGCAAAGTCATTTTAAATGCATTCGCTCGGCTGGAATATCCAGCAGCTAGGACGATTGCTTCCATATTTGTCACCTTCTACCTATCATTTTTCTTAAATCTCGTAATAAAATCACAAGCTGAGGAAGGATTTGCTGTATGGACTATTAAGAGAACATAGTGTTTTTTCTTTATATGCGTAAAAGCCTCATAATATTACTTATTAACCAACTTGATACTATTTTTAAATTATCAAAAGATATAAAGAGATAATACATAGTCCTTATTTTAAGAGAATGAGTGTAAAGTATTGACCAAGGTTTAATCGAAGAAGCTAAAATTATTGAATTATCAAATAACGGTGTTTTTTTTAGAATATAAAGAAGCCTTTGCTCTAATGAGCAAAGACTTCAGTTTGTAGACATACTGGAATGGGGACCTCTTTAAGGAGGTCCCCAATAATGAAACAAGGTTTCTTGTTCAAAGGTACAATTCATTACGGAATATCATGTCCCATCGAGCTAGTTAATATGTTAAACCATTGCTCTTTTTCCATGGTTAGGTTTAGTGAATCAATGGCGCTGTCCAACCGTTCTTTCTTACCGGATCCAACGATCGGAATGATTTTTGCGGGATGCCTTAACAGCCAGGCATACATCACTTCATCGATTCCATTGGCACCAATTTCTTCTTTTACGGTTTCTAATGTTTCTCTTAAGCGGACAGCCTTTTCGTTCGATTCCTCAAAGATGCTGCCTCCTGCAAGCGGTGACCATGCCATAGGCGCAACGCCCTTTTCCTGACATAAGTTCAAGGTTCCGTCTTCGAAGTTTTCAAGATTGTATGCCGAAAGCTCCAGCTGATTCGTCACAAGCGGATAGTCTAGATATGATTGGAGCATATCCCATTGCGGTTTTTTAAAGTTCGATACTCCAAAGTTCCGGACCTTTCCTGATTCCTTTAATTGATTAAACGCCCCAGCCGTTTCCGCTGGGTCCATCAGGGGATCCGGACGATGGATAAGTAATAAATCAATATAATCCGTTTTAAGATTCATAAGGGATTGTTCAACAGACTTTATGATATGGGTTTTACTAGTATCGTAATGGTGACTTTTATGGGAAGGACGGTTTTCTGATTGAAGAACG
Source organism: Bacillus sp. 220_BSPC (assembly GCF_001054655.1). Classification (NCBI taxonomy): domain Bacteria; kingdom Bacillati; phylum Bacillota; class Bacilli; order Caryophanales; family Bacillaceae; genus Bacillus; species Bacillus sp. 220_BSPC. The sequence continues at coordinate 19,658 of NZ_JVPL01000208.1, read as the reverse complement.
ATGCCACATTTCGTAACAATCTCCATTTTATCGCGTAATGAAGGCTTTAATGAAAGTGCGTTCCCAAAAATCTCCTCACACGTATAGCTTCCATATATATCGGCGTGATCATATGTAGTGACGCCCCGATCCATTCCGTGTTCAATAAGAGATAGGATATCCTGGGCAGAAAATCTCCAATCTGCCAATCTCCACATACCGTGTACAATGCGTGAAAGACTAAGATCTTCAGTTAGATTGACTCTTTGCATGTTTTGCTCCCCTTTTATAAAATGATTGCGCTTGCTAATTAGTTGTTTGTTTTTCTATCATGACTACCCTTCGTTAATCAGTGACAGTATCTATTGCTACTGTCATGAACCTAGTATAATTTAAATTTTCGGAGAATCCTAATCTTGAGTGACCCTTATCTGCGATATTCATTTAACTTAGGTTCATGAAGGAGGATATCTCCGCCTTCTCGTTGAAGTTCACTCGTTATGAACATAAGAAAAAGGCTGCCGCAGCAACCTCCTGAATATTGTTAGTTCTTTTGTGTTTTCTTGTGTAATTCCACGATTTCTATCGCTAAATCTTTTGTTGTCATGGAAGTCATCAAGTGATCTTGAGCATGGATCAAGAGCATTGGAATATCGAATTTCTCACCATTCACTTCTTGTTGAATCAATGCGGTTTGGATTTTATGTGCAGCAACAAACTCATGTTCCGCTTCCTTTAATTTATCCTGGGCATCGCTTGATTTACCTTGTTTTTGCAAGTCGATGGCCTCCATTGCACAACTGCGGGCATTCCCGCTATGGAGAATTAATTGAAATGATAATTCTGATAGATCCTCTTTTGTTTTCGTCATTTTACCACTCCTTTTGATAGTATGTTATTTTGAAATTAATTGGAGGGCCGTACGCAATACTTCCTTGCCATTACATGTTCCATAATGCATTGGATTTATCGTATCTACAGGTATTCCTTTTTCATCCCCTATTTTCTTTATATCATTAAGTTGATACCGAACTTGAGGGCCTAAAAGAATAACATCCACCTCATTTATATGGTTTCTTACTTCCATAGTGGCAACAGCCTGGATTTTCACGCTCAAGCCTTCTTCCACCGCCGCTTTCTCCATCTTATTAACCAAAAGACTAGTGGACATACCTGCAGAACAGCATAATAAAATATTCATCATTATTCCTCCTTAAAAATTAGGGTCAGGTTATTTAATCAATCTAAATGTGCCCCATGGTTTAATATAATCCAGTAAAAAAAGTTCCTCTTTTACAACATGGGCGACTGCATTTTTACGTTCATCCAATGGCATATCCCTTAAGATGACTTGAAGTTCGCCTTTGTATTTTCCAAAAGAATCATTGCCGATGAAAACGGCCCCTTTGCGTTGTGGGATACTTTCCCGGACTGCAAAATCTTCATTCGCATATTTTTTTCGGACCTCCACTGAACGGACCATATACTCGCTGATATCACCACGGCGAAGGTGTAATTCATCCAGCACAACCTTTTGCTCAATTGGTGACGCATCCGAATGGAGTTCCACTTTCAACTCGATCATGTCACGCTGTAGGGCCCCCAGCATTCTTAGTTCCTCTTCACTCGCGTAAGCATTCCCAATGATGACATCATCAATTAAACCCGTTGCCCATAGATGCTTGGCTTGTACATCAATTGAAAGTTCACGGTGCTGCTCTAATGTGCATAATCCATCATTTATACTCCAAGGACCTATATCACCGGTTTGTGAAGTAACGAATGCAGCTGTACGAATGCCATGTTCTTTAAACCGTTTACTGCATGAGATGAAGAAGTCGTAAGGAAGACCTGTGAATTTTTGGGGATAGAAATTATGACAGCCAATGATTTGATTTTTATTGCCCTGATGCGTCAGAATGTTCGATAAATAATCGACATCATTACTCATATTCAATTCGATTTTCAATCCAAAAGGATTATATGTCATTTTAGCTTCTTTCAAGCCATCGAACCCAAGATCAAGACGAACGCCATCAGCTCCCATTTCTGCGAAAAAACTTAAATCATCATAGCTAATATCAAACTTATCGAAAACAGCAGGAGCAACATCAAGTATGACTTCCATATGTAGCTCTTTCGCATAAGAAATAATATTTTTATATTCTTCCATGACAATTTCATATGGTTTTGAAACCGATAATAAACACGTGAATATTCGTTCAAAACCATAACTATGGGCAAGTTTAATATATTGCTTGTCTTTATCCGGTGTAGAGTGTTCCGGATAAATTGAAATACCTAATCTTCTCATAAGCTATCATTCACTCCTTTTCTACTTTCTTTCCATTGAGCCCGCTTAGTTTGTAATCCCATTAAATAGTCATGGTAGCGGGAGGATACCATTACAGAACAAATAATCGTTGGTACAATGACAATCAAATAATAAGTCGATCCCATTGCGGTAAACAGAAAGATAGAAAAGCTAATGATTAAAATGGACAGGCCAACCGATTTCCAGGGTGTTAATTTTTCACCAAGCCGAGTACGAGAAAAAATGATTTGCGCCCCTACAAATGATAGAATTGCGGATATTATTTCAAGCATATTTAATGCCCGCTTTCTTTTCTTCCGGTCCAGCTTCTATTTTATTTTCATCACGTAGATGCTGCTTCTCGAACATCTTGAAAAATGGAAAATAGATCATTAATGAGATGACAAAATTCAATAAAACGAGAACCCCTGCCATGATTGTCCAATTTGTACTGATGACAGCGGCAATTGGACTAAAGACCGTAAACGGCAGCTTAGCCATTATCATCGGTATTAACCCTAATTGAAAATATGTATAAGAAACGATCACATTTACCAAAGGGGCAACGATGAATGGAACCATTAAAATGGGGTTCATGACAATCGGCGCTCCAAAAATGATAGGTTCGTTAATATTAAAAATCCCTGGAACAAAGGACAGTTTACCCAGCTCTTTCAAATACTTCGATTTTGAAAATAGGAATAGTACAACAAGTGATAATGTCGATCCCGCCCCGCCAATCCAGACGAACCATTGAATGAATTGTTCGGTAAATAGATTGGGCAAATTCGCCGCATTACCCGTTCTTGCAAATGCATCCATATTCTCGAGAATCGCCGAATCCCACATCGGCCGTATAATCGGACCCAATATTGCCGGTCCATGAATACCAAGCGACCAAAAGAAAACGATGAGAAAGACTGTAAGCAAACCTCCTATTAAACTATTACCAACCAATAAATTTTTGAGAGGTGACACCAGAGTAGTGATGATCGAGTTAATGTCAAAGCCCAAACCATAACGAATGCCCCAGAAAAGAAGGACCACGATCAATGTTGGAATCAGGGCTGCAAAGGAATTCGAAACCATTGGCGGAACGCTTTCCGGTAATTTGATTTTTATATCGCGTTTAATCAAAAAATGAAATATCTCAACGGAAATCAGTGATGTTACTATTGCACCGAATAAAGAGGCTGCGCTTAAAGAGCTGATAGGTAACCAGCGACCGGCTTCTATTACTCCTGGAACGGATTCCATGACTTGGGTAGGCACAACACATGTAATCAGAAAAGCTAAGACTGATAGAAGGCCTGCACTGAGCTGATCTAATTTATAATGTCCTGCAAGCGCTGACCCCACCCCAAAAGCTGCATATAAAGCCATTGCTCCGACCGTAAACCGAAACGGAACATCCAAAGCGGCACGATAAGGTGCAATCCATTCGTCATACCCATTGATTGGAAAATTCAACAAAATAACAAAGAATGATCCAATGATCGTCAGTGGAAGTGTCGCCAGAACACCGTGCCTGATTGCCAGCAGATGTCTTTGTGAACCAATTTTGTTTGCGACTGGAAGCACTTTCATTTCGAGTATCCCCATAAAATTATTCAATAACTTTTCCCCCTTTTATTAAAAGTCTGAAAAAACACAAAATTACAATAAATAAACATTATAACGTTATATTGATTATGTCAATATTTTTATTGAAAATATAGTTTGTGTTATAGACTTTGAAATCCAAGAATACATAGTGCAGTAATAAATCCTCTGTTGATAAAAGAGGCGCAAACCTTCTTGTGACTCCCCAAGTGCACAAAAAAAGAAAACTGGAAAATTGATCACTGCCAATTTCCTGCTTTCTTTTTTGAAATCACTTTTCACTTCCAGAATTGAGTGCGAAGATGAACCACAGCCTACATACATTTCCCTACACTATATTTGTTAACCCTCAATTAAAGGTATATGATAGATTAAAAGACTGAAGGTGGAACGGCCTATCAATTCTGAAACGAGAAAACCAATAAACATTACCCTCAATCCGTACTTGAATAATAGACTCTCTAATTTGGCTGAAGAAAGAGGTATCCCCATCGAAAGACTGATGGATAAAGCGGTAGACTTGCTGCTTGAATACATGGAAAATAATGATACCGTTAATCAGGTGAAATACAGTAATAACGAAGCGATTGAAAAGAATAATGAATTGATAGCAAAAAGCAGAGAGTTCATAAATAAAAAACAAGCACAGAACCCCTAGGTAAAGTACTTGTTTCATACTGTAGGCAAACTTGATGAAAATCGATTTTGCCTACATTTTTTTATGTTTTTTATAATTTGAACGTTGATTTTCACTCCAGGCACTCGCTTTCCGCGGGCGGACAGCCCTCGGCGCCTTTAAACCTGCGCGCTCTCCCCTAGACTCTGATCTTCATGGAATGAATAAAACTAGAGTATCGAAATGAACCCTAAACATGATTCTATTCACCATCCCACTGCGGATTCCAAACGACTTCCCAAAGGTGTCCATCAGGGTCTTGAAAGTGTGCAGAGTATCCTCCCCAGAAAGTGTCATGTGCCGGGTCGGTTATGATAGCGCCAGCTTTTTTGGCTTTTTCCAGCACCATATTCACTTCCTCTTCACTGCCTACATTGTGACCAAGGGTAAATTCAGTAGGACTTGTCGGAGAAAAAGGAACCTTGGCCTCATGAGCTATATCCCTTCGACTCCATATGGCAAGCTTCAGGCCTTCTTGCAGGTCGAAAAAGGCAACGGCTCCATGCTCAAATTCTTTGCCCACTATTCCTTCTGTTTGAAACCCCAGGCCCTCCCGATAGAATTGCAGCGATTTTTCCAAATCATCCACACCTAATGTAATGACAGTAATACGCGGTTTCATGATTGTCCCCCCTCTTACTTACTTACTTACTTACTTACTTACTTACTTACTTACTTTCTCCTTCTATTGTTTACCAACGCTTTTAGTTCAAACCAGATCAAAATAAACAGGTTTTTTTGTCAATCTAAACTGAATCCCTGTATAGTAGAATGATTAACTGATCAAGCTCGAATATCAGGATTTACTCATTCACTTTACTTAAAATGTAATAATCCGAAAGGAAAAGCGATTACCAATGATTTCATTTATCCTCACCTTGAAACGTTTTCTAAAAGCACTCTGGTCCGCTTTTAAATTGAAGAACTTCCAGGTTCTTTTCGTCTTGGTCCTCGTTATGTTATTTTCCGGCACGATTTTCTATGTTAAGCAGGAAGGTCTAACTGTGATTGATTCCCTTTACTTCTGTGTTGTTACTCTTAGCACGGTTGGGCATCCCAGCTTTGAACCGCAGACAACATTAGGAAAAGTGTTTACAATGATTTATATTGTAGGCGGCACCGGATTATTTATGGGCTTAATAGGATACCTAGCATACGCAATCATAAAGAAACCGGAAAACGAGAGCAATAGCAGCAAAACCTGAATCTATAGGAATGCTTATTATAATTGGCATTCCTGTTTGATTGGTGTAAATAACCGCTTCTAATCGAAACCCAATCTAAATGAGTCCCTTCTACATAAACTTGGTTAATTTTAACATTATCCATCTTTTTTTTCATTAATCAACTTATTGGTATTTTAAAGTGTAAAATATCTCTCCACTTTAACCGCTCTTAAATCCAAGAAAAGGCCCCTCTCGATTGAGAAGGGCCATTAATGGATTTCATTCATCCTTCAAGCTCTTTTTTCTGGTTCAAGAGTTGGAGGTATTCCCTATCCAATTCCGCTTTTTCCTCTTCCTTCACAACACTGGACAGTTTCCCAAGTGTCTCGATGATTTGGACTTCAATCATAAGAAGCTCAGCCTGTTTATCTTGATGATCATCCTTGTTTGTAGCCGTTTTAGTTGCTTCCTGATTGATGGCAATTATTCTCGAAGGTTCATTTTCAAATGAAAGTGAATGTGTTGCAAGAGATTGGATCAATGAACGATCATGAGTCACAAAAACGATCGTTCCTGGATATGCTTTTAACACTTCGGTTAAGGCCTCTTTAGTATGAAGATCCAGGTAATTTGTAGGTTCATCCAAAACCAGTACATTATAGTTTCCCAAAAAAACTTTGGCTAGGGAAGCCCTGACTTTTTCCCCGCCGCTTAAAAGTGATACTTGTTTGTGAACGTCATTTCCTTTAAAAGCTAATCGTGATAATAGTGTACGAATAAAGGCTTGATTGTAGGGACTGTCCTCCAATATATTTTCGAGAACCGTTTTACTTTCATTCAAATTTTCTTGTTGTTGGGCAAAAAATCCAATCTTTGCCGGCTTCGCGACATATACATCTGGGTGCCTTTCCACTATCTTTTTCAATAATGTCGTTTTTCCTGAACCATTTTGACCATTGATGGCGAGTCTGCAAGCTAAGGGGACATCTCCGAAAATATGTTGTTTCAGCACCCGTGACCCGACTTTCAGGGAACAGCCATTAAATCGAATGACCCTTTTGCTATGCAAAGATGGAAATTCTGAAATATCAAAAATGATGGGGGGATCTTCCCTCGGTTTTTCTTTTTTTGCCAGTTTTTCGATTCGGGTTTCGATCGCTTCAGCAGAACGGTTCAATTTTGCCTTCTGTTTCCCGGAGCTCCGTTTATGCAGCCTTGCTTCTGAATTACCCATTCGTTTAGGGGCTTTCCTAATTGAATCGGATTTGGCTTGAAGGTTTTGTGCTGCCTGTTTCAACCGGTTCTTTTCACGGGTATACTCTTCATATTGCTTTTTTTCCTTTTCTGTTTTTGCTTGCTTTTGTTCTATATACGCTTCGTAATTCCCTTCATATACCGTTACCTTGCCTTGCTCAACTTCCCATATGGTTGTACACAGATGATTCAAGAATGCTTTATCATGTGAAGTAAGCAAAATAGCGCCATTAAAAGTTTTTAAATCCTTTTCCAATTGTTCAATTCCAGATATATCTAAATGGCTGGTAGGTTCATCCGCGATCAATACATCGGCATTGGAAGAAAGGGCTGCGGCTATTTTTCTTCGAGTTCGTTCACCGCCGCTTATGATTTCTTGTTCCTCATCGGGCAGTTTCCATATGCTCGTTAATACCCCGCTTATTTCTTGTTCAGTTTCTTCCATCTGCGGGATATAGCTGACTGTTCCATAGCTCTCGATATGACCGGAATCGGGTTCCCTCACTCCCGCTAGTATAGAAAGCAGGGTCGTTTTACCTTCTCCATTCCTGCCAACCAAACCAACACGGTCATGACTGTAAAGATGAAGTGTATCGATGGAAAGAACTTCACGGCTTCCGTAGCTTTTCTTTAAATCATTCGCTTTTAAAAATAACATAAAAAAATCCCCCTCCATTTTTTCTAGAGAGAGATCGCCTGTTACTAAATTAATATACATAAACCAAATATACCTCATCTGATTGGATATCAGAAAAAGTAATTGTATATGAATCAGTACCTATAAACGAACAGACGAATCCCATCTCTAAACATAATCATTAAAAATCTCACATGGGTATCTAAAAAGATTCTTGTTCAAATGAAAAAATGAATTCACTTTACTTACCGATAAAGCAAACAAAGTGAGGCGTATTTGCATTGAACATATCTAACCGATTACACCCATTGAAATTGATTCAGATTTACTGTTTATTAGATAAGATTACTGCTTCATTGTATAAGGTACCTTTTCCTTCCAATGTAATGAATTAATGATTGCATATTATTCATATGTTTGTAAAGCAGATTTAGACCCTTTTTTGTTCATTCATAATGAAAGAGAGAGTTAATTGGGCTCTACATGGACATGAACATCATACACTCCATGATCTTTCATCATCACTTTTTCTACATGTGTCGCTATATCATGTGCCTCTTTAATATCCAAGGTGGAATTGACAAGGATCACAACATCAATCACTTCATTGTTCCCGTAATTTCTTCCTTTAATTTCTTTTATCCCCTTGACTCCATCCACATTTGTAATTACATCCTTATATAGATGAATTTTATTTTCATCAAAACCGTCAGAAAGTTCATGCGAGGCTTGACTGAATATATCCCAGGCTGTTTTGCATATTAATAATCCAACAATGATGGCGGTAAGGGGATCAAGCCAAGGCATGTTTAATTGGGAGCCGAAAATCCCTATAGCTGTTCCTATACTTACCCAAGCATCGGAAATATTATCTTTCGAAGCTGCCATAACTGCTTTACTGTTAATTTTCATAGCAAGCTTTTTATTATATCGGTATACAAAATACATGGCTATTGCTGATAAAACACCTACATATCCGGCAATAATGTCAGGTGATTCCTTTCCACCTTTAAGCATGGAAGCAGCAGCATCTATCAATACTTGTACACCAACAGCAAACATGATAAACGAAGCTACCATTGATGCAATCGTTTCACTCTTCCAATGGCCATAACCATGATCTTTATCGGGGGGTCTTTGAGCTAGCCTTAAACCGATCAGTACGGCAAGTGACGCGATAATATCAGTCGTGTTGTTCAACCCATCCGCTTTTAAAGCCGCTGAGTCGCTTATGTATCCGATAGCCAGCTTCATGATTGATAGACAAATATAAGCAATAATACTGATGATTGCACCACGTTCGCCTAATTTGAGGTCATTATATTTTTGTTCTTCCATTCAACTTCCCCCCACAATTAAGTACCTGAATATCATATCAACTTAAAAATGGGTGGGTCTATAGCAACCTTTTTGTATCGCTTTATATAAGTAAGTGATATATAACTATGTTGCATAAGGCAAACTATCTGAAAAGAATGATATTGATGAATCCCTGACGAAATCCCCGGATGTCATCCCAGCAAAATAACCTAGTTCAACTGAGATTCATATGTATTTTCGACTGTAAAACAAAATAAAGTTCCGCTTTCATTAGATTCCAAATTATATTTTATATATAGTGTCTTAGCTATATCCTCAATTATTTTTAAGCCAAGTCCCTTACTTTTACTTTCGATATCAAAACCAATTCCATTATCCTTGATACTGACCACATTATTTTCAATGGTTATCACGAGTTTATCAGCCTTTGAATGGTTTAAAACATTTTGGAAGACGTTATCGAATAACCTTTGCAGCCACAAGTCATTACTCATCCATTCCAGCTCTCCATTTAAAGGATGATATATTAATTCAATACCATGCATGTTATACAAATAGCCCCATTTTTTAACCATCATTTCTAATAAAGCGTGCATATTCACTTTATCATTCAAGATATAAGAATTATCTAATTCAGCTGTGGATTGAATATTATATTCATTTGTTAATTCGGAAATATAATTTATTTGTTGATATAGTGATTGTAATAGTGGAGCTTGTTCCTTATATTGGCCTTCTAAATAAAATAATTGTAACCTTACTGCTGTTAAAGGTGTATTGATGTCATGCCTTAATTTATTTAAGAGTTCCTTTTTCATTTCCTCTTGTTGCTTTAACTCCAATTCCCGATAGGTCGTTCTTTCAATGAGTAAGTTTACCGATTTAGTTAATTTCCCGATTTCATCATTGTTATTAACCTCTAATTTATTCGGAATCTCCTCATCACTGGCTAAATTCCTGATAGTTTCATTCAATATATTTATTTTATTTAATAGTGAGTTAATAGATTTGGAAAATAAGAAGGCTAACAATAATAATGATAAAATGAATACTCCCAGCATTGTAGGATATGCAAAAGATTCATGAAAAGGAATGTCACCATTTTTAGTTTTAAAGGCCCAATCATAAATTAGTGACATAAGGATACTGATCATCAGTAATATACATGGCACGCTAATAACGGCACTGAATAACAATAGCTGGTATTTTTCCTTTAAATACATTTCTTTATATAGGTATTCAATCTATACCCTTCTCCATATATATTTTGGATGATTTCACCTGTGTTATCATTGATTTTGGTTCTAACTTTTTTTATATGTACATTCATGATATTTTGATTCCTATCTTCGAGCTGCCATAAATATTCAAAGAAATGTTCTTTCGTTAAAATCCGATCCCTATTTTCATATAAATAGAAAAAAATTTTACGCTCTATCGCAGTAAAAACCACTTCATTATGCAAGTCATTATTGAATACCCTCTTATGTTCGGCATCAATATATAAATGTTTAATTTGTGCGAAAGTACCATATTGATTTTCCAGCAACTTCTCCATTCTTAGTAATAGCTCCCTGGGATCAAAAGGCTTAGTCATATAATCCTCACCAATTTTCAAACCTTGCAGTTTGCTATCCATATCATTTCGGGCAGATAGAAAAATAACTGGAATATTCAATCCTAGACTTTTTAGTTTCTTTGTAATTTGATAGCCATCATCTCCTGGCAGCATAACGTCCATAATGACTAAATCGATTTCATTGATGATATCATTAATATCTTTTCCTTCTTTTATCCAACATACATTGTACTCTTCGCGTTGCAAAATTTTTTTCAGTAAATCACCAATCATCCAATCATCTTCAACAATTAAAATATTATATCTTTTCATCACAAAGCCTTTCTTCATTATTTGATAAATTCCATGGAAAGATCATAAATTTCATCAGGCGCGTATAAATAAATGCTGTGCGTCCCTTTCAGTTTTATTACATCCGCTTTTAATAGTTTCTCTGCAAAATCCTCATAATCGTCGTTTTTTTGTTTTGTATATTTTGAATTTTTATTTTCATCGGCTATCGCATCCAAGAATAAAATGGGGGTATCTTTTGGTATTGGCAAGTTAACTGATTTTTTACCATTATTGTAACTCTGTAAAAGTTCTTGCTCCATATCATCATTAAAAAACTGTTTATAAGATAGTGTTTTATACATTTCCTTTTCATGGTCAGTCAAAAATGATTGCCGGATCACTTCGGGATTATAAACATCAGAAGGTACAAGACGGTGCAAACCCATTTTCGTTAAAAGATTCACTCCTCTTACTGTCAATGAATCAACCATGCCCATTTTATGAGTCACATATTGGTGCGGTAAACCAATATCCAAAGCAATAATTCCCTTTACTTCACTCGGGTATTTTTGTGCCCAGTAAATAGCCTCAATACCTGATACCGAGTGTGGAACCAAAATATAAGGAGGTTTATTTCCACTTTCCATTAACGATTTCCTGCTTTGTTCCAATATTGTATCGATATCCCTATCATCATGAAAAACATCACTGTATCCATATCCAGCTCTTTCAATGACTGCAATCTTATTTTCTTTTGCAAACTTGCTATATAATCCTTTCAATTCATAAACAGGAGCAGCAATTCCGGAGCCGGACATAAAAACGTATGCATCCTCACCGCTGCCTTCCGTATATACATTAATTTCTTTGTTATTAAAATCAACGGGCGTTCCTTCACTAATTAATGATGATTCCTTTCCCTTTTGATAATTATGGTAGATAAAAACAGCAATCGCTACAAATAAGATCATAGCAAAGAAGGTAAAAAATATATTCTTTGATACTTTTACTATTTTTCTCATATAGAAAACTCCTTTCAAGTTATACTGAAAGGATATATGTTAAAAATAAATTTCTAATAAATTTTCTTTGTATATTTTCACTAAGAAAAGTTTAACTTTTAATGACCAGTGAATTTCATCAGAAAAAGGCTGCGCCAAAGCAGCCCTAACTATTGAAGGAAAGCAACCCTTTACCATATTCCTACGTATAAATAATATTATATGTAGGTTTAAGCACCCCGTTTGGATATTGTTTCATTTCAACTAAATCCAATTTTAGACTGGGCTTAACACTGCCGAAAAGAGGGATGCCTTCACCGATTATGACTGGATTCACTTTCAGCACCAATTGATCAATGAGTTTATGTTCCAATAACGTTCCAGCCAGTTCTCCGCCCCCGCAAAGCCATAGCTTTCCGTCACCTTGCCGCTTGAGGTTTTCAATAAACGCAACGGCGTCACCTTCGATAAGTTCAACCTCCTCATTCGATTCAAACTGAAGGGAGCTCGAAAATATATAATGTTTCAAACCCTTATAACCTGGTTCACCCGGTTTGGCTCCGAATTGAAATCCAAATTCATATGTTTTACTACCCATCAACACCGCTTCATAATGCTGGATATCGGATAAAAAGTCCGGGACATGCTCTCCTTCAAATAAGAAAAAAGAATGATTGATATCCCCTTCCAACATTGCTTGGTCGGCAATGAAATTATCCAGTGAAACTGCTACATGATATACCAATTCTGCCACTTAGCATCCCTCCAAAAGTGATTACACATTTTACGCGAACAAAGAGTGTGCCATAACCGATTGTAAAAGGTATCAGATAGCCATATCGATTATTCTTTTGATATGGTCTTCATTTGTTTCGACACCCAATCGAGTACATAAGTATTCATTTAGTCTGAGGAATTCCGGGATCATACGCCTTAGCGTTTTAATAATTTCATTAGAATTGCGCCCACAATCCCAACTTTCCAACAGGGATAATTGCTTTCCAGCTAATTTACTTCTATTGCCCTCGATTTTTGTCCATGCTCCATAGGGGACATCCATATGTTGTTCCATTTCCATATACCAACCAGACACAATCAGCCACCGTATCCTATCAAGATTGGATAGTGCATATAACATTTCCCTTCTCATAACGGCCCTGTAGGTTTCATGGACAAAAGCAAGCAGCTTTCCTCTCCAATGCTCAACTTCATCCGGTGTAGGTTTATACACTTTCTTTGCCGATTCCTTAATAACAGGACTCATAATATTAAAAGGATCATAGATGACTTCTACCTCTTTTAACCAAAAGGAGGGAACAATTTCCTCAGGTGCATGATACCAGCTATCCACTTTCACAAATGTATCATAATGAGTGACGAGATATGGTGAATAAGGATTGCAGTCTTCGTGAAATGAAACATCTCCCCATTTATTGGCTCTATCCCTTTTTCCCATTAAAAATTCTGCTTTACGTTTTGGAATTACAATGGTGTGCAAATCTATATCGGAGTAATGATCATCGTTTCCTTTTGCTAATGAACCAGCTATGTAAATAGCCAAAACATCAGGATCTGCCGTTAAATCTTTTAATGCTTTTTCCAAAAGAATATCGCGTTGTTTCGGTAAATACGCATCTCTTTCTATATGTTTGCTAACGAATCCCGCACACATGACCATCTCCTTTTTTTGTAAAACCGTCAAAGTAATATATATTCGTGAATTAGAATAAAATCCCTTTAACAGTATTGCCGTGTCAAAGATATATACTGCTTCTTACCGCCTTGTTTTCTTTGCTGAGTACCCGCTTTACCGGCATCTATCCATGCACTTGCCGATATGACATTATTTTGAATATTAAGTTAAAAGGAGGCATTATTTCATGTTTTTTGCAAATACCCCCGAACCGCCTTATTACGCTTGCATTTTCACTTCCCAAAGAAGCGATAAGGATGCCGCAAGCTATAATTCAACCGCTGAATTCATGGATGAACTTGCCGCTCAACAAGATGGCTATTTAGGAGTCGAAAGCGCGAGAGATCAAAACGGGTTAGGAATTACCGTATCCTATTGGAAGTCCTTGGATGCCATAAAGCTTTGGAAGGAAAATGCAGCTCACAAAAAGGCACAAGAAAAAGGTATGAAAGATTGGTACTCGTCATACACTACCCGAATTTGTAAGGTTGAAAGAGATTATACAAGCAAATAATGACTTCAGTTTAAAAAACGTTCTAACCGCAAGTGACTTTGGTATCTGCCAGTTACTCTCCAGGAGTAAGTGTAAATATCTTTAATCTAATAAGTGTTTCATAAAACAGTAAAAACCCATAATGGAAACTAGTTTAAACATGGTTTAGGATGAACAGCCTAAATTGTAAAATAACTCTAGTTGATTGGAATGGAAGGTACGAGACTCCTGCGGGAAAAGCGAGGCCAAGGGAGACCCCACAGGCGCAAAGAGCGCCGAGGAGGCTCCCGGACCGCCCGCGGAAAGCGAGTGCCTGGAATGGAAATCAACGTTCAAATTTACAAACCCTTAAAAAGTAAAATTGGTTTTTTTATGGGTGAAATTCATAAATTTCAGTTCTAGCTTTCCATTGAGTTTGTCTTCGGAATGAGACCGCTAAAATCCCAATTGGTAATCATCCCCTCAGTAAAATCGTAAAAGGGCTTTGGGATGAGAGCATTCCGAAATCCACTCTTGTCGACAAACAGGGACCGCTTCTTAAAGGATCTTCACAATGAATTAATTAAAAGGAAATGCCGTTAAGATCTTCTTTTAAGAGTGAGTACATGTATAAATCATCGAATTTGCCACGGGTAAATTCATAATGCCTAAGAAGTCCTTCTCTTCTAAATCCTTGTTTTTCCACTAGTTTTTGGGATGGGTGATTATCAGGTTCAATTAAAGCTTCAATCCTTTCCAGGTGAAAGTGGCGATAACCATACATAACAACGGCTTCCAACGCTTCACTCGCAATGCCTTTTCCCCAATGGTCTTTACTTAATTCATATCCAATTTCAGCACGATGGTGTTTGGTTACCATATTCAGAAAACCACAACTTCCTATAACCTTACCGGAATCTTTTAATGTAATTCCCCATCTAATTCCCGAACCTTTTTCGAATATAGATTCATACCACTTAATTTCATCCCATACATCATTTACTGTCTCGAATGGATCTAACCCCATTGGCTTCACCACATCTGTATCAGATAGATATTTGAACATGTCACCCGCATCTTCCAGTGTTACTTCCCTTAATATCAATCGTTTTGTTTCAATAACCGGATATACCTTCTCCATTCAATTTCCCTCCTCCAAACTCCCATTTCCATATTTAACTATTTAATCATTACCTAATTAAAGTCGATAATCAACGCTTAATTGCATAGAAAATTATGATAGTAAATAAAAAGGCGTCCCTACTTTCGTAGAAACGCCTTTTTTTCGTTTACTTCATTATTTTCGGTTCCTTTACTGCTGAGATCATTAAAAACATGGGCCTTCGATGTTCATCTTTCATTTCAGGAACACTTTTTAACATGTCATCAGAAGGCATCGGTTCCTTTACTGCCTTTATGCTGAAACCAGCACCAATCAAGTCATTCATATATGTTGAAATCGTTCGATGATACTTTACTACGTTTTCGGTTAAGAAGGTTGTTTCTCTCACACCTTCGTACTGATAGTTGTCAACTGGCCAATGCAGATGATTTCCGTAATCATCGTCATACCAAGCTTGTTCGTTCCGAGAAGTAAAGATTGGATGTTCAACCGAGAAAACAAAAGTGCCTCCGGGCTTTAAACAATCATGGACCTTTTTGCAGATTGCCTCATATGACTCAATGTAATGAAAAGCCAATGAACTGATAACCACATCAAATTCAGAGCCGGAAAAATCGATATCTTCAATCGGCATTTTAATATATGAAATACAAGGGTCATCCGTTTTTTCACGTGCTCTTTGAAGCATATTGCCGGAAATATCCACACCCACGACGGAACTTGCCTGTTGCTCTCGGGCAAATCGGCAATGCCAGCCGAAACCGCAGCCCAAATCAAGTACCGTTTTATTACGCAGATTTGGCATTAGCTCTTTTAATACATACCATTCTCCGGCAGCTTCGAGTCCTTTGACTGATCGTGGCATTTGCTCATACGCAGAAAAGAAATTTGCATCATCATATTTGTTTTGTTTCATAACTCATACATCTCCCATAATTCAAGATAGCCTCCTAAGATTTATACCACATCTATTACAGGAGGCTACCTATCTCCTTCTCACCATTTTTTTCACCTCATTATCTTGATGGATCACTGTCCTAACACTAACACATTGCTTGTTTTCCTACCCTCCCACATAAAGAACAAAATACTTCAAATTAGTTGTTATCCTTAATTTCAAATTGTAGGCATTAGGCCTTATCTCCTAATGCCTTTTTTAGTAATAAGTCTTTTTTACTCATCCTTAATAAGTTATCGAGAAGATAAGCAAACTATACCTTATTGCAGCTTATACGGAATCTCCCCTACCTAGGCTTATTTCTCAAAAATTACCCAGGTAGTAAGTAAAGAATACATGTTTAACCATTATTCTTAAATTGCTTAATCTAATTTAAAGGGGTGAATATATTATGAGAATGAAAAAAGCATTTATAGGTCTCTCACTCTTATGTATGATTGTTCCTGGTATTGCCAAGTCAGCCGATTCTTTAAATTCCGTTGCTGAAAATGATCGGAGCAGTATCGTTGCAAATTGGAAATTCACAAAACAACATGTTAAAAGCGGTTCAATCGATAAAGGTAATTTAATTATTGAAGATACAACCAAACAAGGAAATGATTTAGAGTTAGTGACGATCGGTGACCCTGCATCACCCGAATTAAAAAATATGTTGAAATGGTCTGAAGAAGATTATTATGCTCAAGATAAAGTTGATAGCTTGAAATTCGCCAATTACGAAAACGCCCCTGCCGGAAGATATTTTAAAACCAAACGGGATGCACCTATCAATTCAGAGAATTTCGATAGGGGTTTTACCATTGAATTTGTATTTAAGATGCCAAGGAAACCCAAAAGTGACATGGGGCTTTTTTCAAGACAAGGACAGGCGGCATATCTTAATAAAATGGAAGGCGAGAAAAAAATCCTTTCTGCTTTATCTATATCCAGTGATCAAAAATTGCACTGGACAAGCCATCCATCCAATTTAAACTATAATGTAAGCAATTGGTCTCGTTCTTTAAATGCTGGTGAATGGTACCATTTGGCAGTCGTTAATGATGGTAGCACGACGACTCTAACTTTAAATGGCGTTAGTGATTATGGAGAATCAGAAAGGGCCATAGGTATTGCAGCATTAAAAGGTAAAGGCTGGAATATCGGCGCAACAGAGTTAGGAAATAAGTTAGATGCACTTTTCGCAGGGAATATTCAGGAAATACGAATTGCCAATAGGGCATTAACTGAAAAAGAATGGCTAGTACAGGATGCTCGTGACGATGAACCCTTTGAAGGATCAAACAAGTCCTTTCCCATTCTAACGAATAAGAAGAATTACAATTTCCTTTTTGTTCCAGATACCCAGAAATATTCAAGCCAAAATCCTGAGATTTTCAATAGCCAAATGAACTGGATATCCAATAACACCAAGAAGAACAATATTATCATGAATACATTTGTTGGGGACATTGTCGATAGTGATTCAGAAAAACAATGGCAGAATTCGCTCAGAGCCATTTCCCTTTTGGAAAAAAAGGAAATTCCATATATGATGGCGGCTGGGAATCATGACTATGCTGCCGGAGATCCTTTTTTAACACATTATGGGCCACAGCGTTTTATGAATAAAAAATACTATAAGGGGTCGGCCCCCTCTGGATATAGCTCATATGCAATCGCTAAGGCAGGGAGTTATGAATACTTAGTTTTAATCGTGGATATGAAAAATCTGCATAAGGACTTGGAATGGTCAAAAAAAGTTCTGGAACGGCATAAAGATAAACCAACAATCCTCGTCTCACATGATATTATTTTTCCGAAAGTTAAAAGAGATAAAACCATTGCCGTCGATTCGTCCAATGGCCGTCTGATATGGGATGAACTTGTCAAGGATCATAATCAAGTGTTCATGACGGTTAATGGACATTTTTATGGGATAGCGCATCGGGTAAAACAAAACTCAGCAGGAAATGATGTCATTCAAATGCTGGTCAATTACCAAACGAATTATCGAGGGGGAAATGGCTGGCTAAGACTTGTAGAATTTGATGAAAAGAAAAATGTATTATTATTCCGGACTTATTCCCCATATGTCGATGGAATGACTAGGAAAGAAAAGTCCTATATTGATTATAAATTTTTAACAGGTGAAAATAATTCATTTAAATTGGATTGGGACTTTAAGCATAGATTTAATTTCAGGTAATGTACAGGGCGGAAAAATCCAATTCCCCAGGTGTATTTGATTAACCTCATCAACCTGGGTGAATTCACTTTATTGGGCTGCCCTCCTATGTGTTGAGCTGTCCAAGAAGGATAGACGTACATTCATGATGATCTGGGATGCTGCTATTTTTTCTGGTTTTCATGCTGCTTTTTTCACCACTGATTTATACTTTCCGAAACCATTAACGACAAGGACCCCCAATATCGCAATACTGCCGCCAATGACTGAAAGGGTACTAGGTACCTCCTGCAGCCAAACCCAAGCGACGAAAATGGCAATCACAGGTTCAATGTACAACAAACTGGAAACGGAACTGGCTTTTCCTAATGATAAAGCGATTGCCCAAGTTACATAACCGATGGCCGCAGGGAAAATACCAACAAAAATCGCTGATAAATGACCTTCCAAAGTAGCTTGTTGAATTTCTTGAAATAGCCCAGGAAAAAATATAAAAAAAGGTATTGTACCGATCCATGTAAAGTAAGCTGTCAATTCAATCGGATTATAACGGCTAAACAGTGGCTTTTGGAATACAAAAAACACCGCAGAAGCAATAGCTGACATCAGTACTAAAAAAGCTCCTTCAGAAATATTCAGGGAAGGGCCTGCGGTACCTAATGTTATTAAGGTGATTCCTGTGAATCCTATTGCTAAACCAATCCATCCGTATAGTCCGAGGCGTTCTTTTAAAACGAACGCAGCAATGATCGCGATGAAGACAGGTGCCGAACCGATCAGCATTCCAGCCGTTCCCGCCGAAACTGTTTGTTCCCCGAATGTCACACCGATATGGTAAATACTAATACCAATAAATGCAAGGATCGAAATCCTCAACAAATCCGCTTTTTTCGGGAGTCGAAATTTCACCCCAGGCCAGAGAGCATATAGGATAAAAACCCCTGATGCTATAAGATAACGAACAAGTACCAAATGGCCGGCTGAATATCCGCCATGTAAGCTTGCACGAATAGCAGCGAATGTAGATCCCCAAATAATAACTGTAATAGATGCCAATAAAAATGCCTTTGTGTTCAAAACATATTCCTCCCAACCATTCCCTATAAACTGAAGGTATCATGGATACGTGAGAACTTCAATACAATTTCTATCTCGCTGTGAAGTGTCACAGTAAAATTGCGAATTAGAGCACTATCTGTCAGTAATAATCGCCGACGAAGTAAATACCAGATAGGCTTGGAAAGGAAATCTTTTTGGATCCCGCTTAGAAAAGCATGCTAAACAAAAGCTGCTTCGTATAGGAAGCACCTTTTGTTTAGACTGTAGACAAACTCGATATTAAGATTGCCTATATTTTTTTGAGTGAGTGTAAAATATGAACGTTGATTGGAACGTAGGGCACTCGCTTTCCGCGGGCGGTCCGGGAGCCTCCTCGGCGCTCTTGGCG